>NZ_JARESU010000507.1:0-828 GCF_046027075.1 Paraburkholderia sp. RL18-085-BIA-A
CTAGGTCCTGTTCACATTCTCACGAGCGGTCCAAAGGCACAGGCAAGCGAAGCGAAGGCGAGATAGTTCCCTGCGAGCTTGTCGTAGCGAGTGGCGACACGACGAAAATGTTTGATACGACTGAAAAAGCGTTCGACGATGTTCCGAGTCCGATACAGCACGCGGCTATAGCGACGCTTGGTCTTCCGGTTCGAACGCGGCGGGATTACGGCCTTCGCACGCGTAGTGCGGATACTCTCCACAAAGGCGTTCGAGTCGTAGCCCTTGTCAGCGATGACCGCACCGGTGCGCAAATGCTCAACCAGTTCATTCGCGCACGAAATATCGGAAACTTGTCCCTCGGTGGCGATCAACCGCAGGGGGCGTCCGGCGTCATCAACGGCCAGGTGCAACTTGGTGGTCAGTCCACCTCGCGAGCGACCGAGCGCTTGCGGACCGTTTTTTTTCGAGCTCCGGACGAATGCTGGTGTGCGCGCACGATGGTCGAATCGATCAACACATGCTTGATCTCGGTTTCGTCGGCCACGGCGTGGATCACACGTTCCCACACACCCTTGCAACGCCACCGGGAGAATCGCATGTACACCGTATGCCATCGGCCGAACGCCTTCGGCAAATCACGCCACGGGCAGCCGGTCCGGCCGATCCAGAGGACAGCTTCGACAAACCAACGATTGTCGCTCGCCGTTCGCCCTGGATCGCCTTCCTTGCCTGGCAAGACGGATTCGATTCGTGCCCATACTTCATCGTTCAATAACGTTCGAATCATCTTGCCCTGCTCGCGCAAAAAACAAGATGTAAACACATTTCATCGAATGTAAACAGGCC
>NZ_JARESU010000508.1:0-816 GCF_046027075.1 Paraburkholderia sp. RL18-085-BIA-A
TGCTTGCCTCCCACGTATTGATACCTCGAGATCACGCCGTGCTTGAGGTCGCCCTTGGAGTCGAACTGGGTTTCGCCGAGCACGCCGTGGTAATCGGTGGACGGCATCATGGCCAAGAGCTTGGCTGGATCGGTGGAGTTGGCGCGCTTCATTGCATCGACAATGATGTACACGGCGTCATAGGCAAACGGTGCGTAGACCTGGATCGGTTGATGGAAACGGGCTTCATAGCGCTTCTGGAAATCCGCGCCACCGGCCATTTTCTCCAGCGGCATGCCGGCGATCGAACAAATGACGTTGTCGGTCGCGTCGCCAGCCAAATCCGACAACTTGGTGGTACATGCCCCGTCGCCGACCAGCACCTTCGCGGCAATCGCCAGTTGCTTGGCTTGCTTTGCGAACGGACCGGCCGTGGCATCCTCGCCGCCGTACATGATGACGTCCGGATGCTCGCCCTTGATCTTGGTCAGGATCGCGCGGAAGTCGACCGCCTTGTCGTTGGTCTCGTCGTGCGAGAGCACCGTCACGCCGCTGGCCTTAATTTTCGTTTCGAACTGGTCGGCCAGACCCTGCCCATACGAGGTCGCGTCGTCGACGATCGCCACCGATTTGGCCTTGAGCAGCCTGGATGCGTAGTCGGCCAGCGCGGGGCCTTGCTGCGCGTCGGTGCCCACGACCCGGTAGGTCGTCTTGAAGCCTTGCAGCGTGTAAGTCGGGTTGGTGGCCGCCGGCGAGATCTCGACGATGCCGGCATCGCTGTAGATCTTTGAAGCCGGGATCGAGGTGCCGGAATTCACGTGACCCACCACGGCGACG
>NZ_JARESU010000509.1:0-815 GCF_046027075.1 Paraburkholderia sp. RL18-085-BIA-A
TCTGGTCTGCTGAGATTCCCCGGGGAATTGACGGGCTCGACCAGTTGGCGACCACCGGAACGGCGGCAGCGAGGTCCAGCGTGATGTCGCCGCGATAGCGCATATAGCGCAGAAAGGATCGCAGAGCAGTGGTCATAAGCTTCGCCTGCTTTAGATGCAGTCGTGGCGCCTGGACCTGCACAAAGCGCACGACATCGGCCGCACGTAGTTTCGATAGCGTGACCCTCCCATTCCCGAACCGATGTTTGAGAAACTCGCGGACGAACGGCACGTAGTTAATGATCGTGGCTCTGGCAAGAGCTTGAATATCGCGCAAGTACGCCTCGTACTCCTGTACACAGCGCTCAGCCGCCGAAATCCGAATTGTTGCCATCTGCTCAGGCGGAATCACGCCTTCGCCGCGAAGGAAACCAATAAGCTGTCTGAGCGCTGCCCGATCATCGTTGCGAGGCCGGAAATGCCGGGCACGATAGCGCAAGTATCGTGTTGCGTGATCGAAGCAGATATCCCGTACCCCCACACCTCTCTGTTTAAGCCATCGACTGAAACATGCGGCGATCCGGACCTTCCGCTTCAGGGACCATACGTTGTAACCCTGCGCGCAGATGGCGTTGGCAAAGGATGATAGATGGGCTGCCAGTGGACCTTCAGGTTCTCGCGAGAGAACGACCTGATCATGAATGGTGTACTTCACGACGAACTCCTTCCCTACGTGGGTGGAGGAGTCAAGATTATCTCTATCCGGCGTTGTCCATTTGCCCAGAAAAATGGGCTATCAGGAGGCTACAAGACATAATCCGGAAGGGTACATAGTG
>NZ_JARESU010000051.1:0-61912 GCF_046027075.1 Paraburkholderia sp. RL18-085-BIA-A
CCGCCGGGGCCGCCCACGGGCCGAACCTGTGAAGTCGACATGATACCGCGAGACCAGGCGCAAATAGACGCCTCGGCCCCTTGTCCGAACGGCTGCTCAGGTGTTCTGCACAACGATGTTGGGAAACTTGGACGTCATGTCGCGAGCCCGCTCGGCGATATGGATCGCCACCTTGCGCGCGATCGAACGGTAGATCTCCGCAATCCGCCCGTTCGGGTCCGCCACGACAGTGGGTTTGCCCGAGTCGGCCTGCTCGCGGATGCGGATGTCGAGCGGCAGGCTGCCGAGCACGTCGACGCCGTATTCCTTGCCCATCCGCTCGCCGCCGCCGGCGCCGAAAATGTGCTCTTCGTGGCCGCAGTTCGAGCAGATATGCATGCCCATGTTCTCGACGATGCCGAGGATCGGAATACCGACCTTCTCGAACATCTTGAGACCCTTCTTCGCGTCGAGCAGCGCGATGTCCTGCGGCGTCGTGACGATCACCGCGCCCGTCACCGGCACGCGCTGCGACAGGGTCAGCTGGATGTCGCCGGTGCCCGGCGGCATATCGACGATCAGGTAGTCGAGGTCCTGCCAGTTTGTCTGACGCAATAGCTGTTCGAGCGCCGACGTGGCCATCGGGCCGCGCCACACCATCGGATTGTCCTGCTCGATCAGGAAGCCGATCGAGTTGGCCTGCAGGCCGTGGCCGGCCATCGGGTTCATCGACTTTTCGTCGGGCGACTCGGGACGGCCGGTGATGCCGAGCATCATCGGCAGCGACGGGCCGTAGATGTCGGCGTCGAGCACGCCCACCGATGCGCCTTCGCTCGCCAGCGCCAGCGCCAGATTCACGGCCGTCGTGCTCTTGCCGACGCCGCCCTTGCCGGACGCCACCGCGACGATATTCTTCACGCCCGGCAGCAGCTTCACGCCGCGCTGCACGGTATGCGCGGCGATTTGCTGGGACACCTCGACGCGCGCGTTCGCCACGCCCGGCACGGCGCGCAGCGCGTCGGCGAACTGTGTGCGGATCGCCTCGAACTGGCTTCTCGCCGGATAGCCGAGCACCACCTGAAGGCTGACGGTGTCGCCTTCCACGGCCACGTTCCTGATATTTTTGGCGGCCGCGTACGGCAAGCCGGTGTTGGGGTCAGTGACGGCTGCGAGGGCAGCGTCGACCAAAGCCCGATCGATACTCATTGACACTCCGTGGGGGCACGTAGAGGCGCGGTGGAATCGATGCATCAGCCCCGCGCCGGAATTTGAAAGAAATTGTTAGACGGCATTGCGAAAACCAGGCGTGCCGGGCACCCTTCGGGCAGGCTGGACGCCATGGGGGTCGCATCACTCGGTACTTCAAGCCCTATTGTAGTGGCTGACGCCAAGCCCTGCCGGAAGACCCTTCTTCGCTGTCGGACCGGGCCGAAGAAAGGCGTAGGATTTATGTAGTTGGTAACTCGTTACCCGCTGGATTGTTCGCTTCACTCAAGAGGAATTCAAAATGAATGCAAAAATCATGACTCGCGTGGCTGTGTTCACCGTCGCCGGCTCCCTGCTGGCTGGCTGCGCCACTCAACAGGGCACCAACACCGCCGTCGGCACGGGCGTAGGCGCCGGCACGGGCGCGGCGCTCGGCGCCATCTTCGGCGGCGGCAAGGGCGCGGCGATCGGTGCGGGCGTCGGCGCGGCGGTCGGCGGCATTACCGGCTACAACTGGCAAAACATTCACAACCGCCTGTCGGGCGCCACCAAGGGCACCGGCACGGAAATCACCGAGCAGCCGGACGGCTCGCTCAAGCTGAACATCCCGAGCTCGGTTACGTTCGACACCAGCAGCTACGCGATCAAGCCGTCGTTCGCACCTGTGCTGGACCAGCTCGCGCAAACCTTGCAGCAGAATCCGGAAGTTGTCGCCGCGGTGGTCGGCCACACGGACAGCACCGGCTCGCTGCAGTATAACCAGACGCTGTCGGTCAACCGAGCGCAAAGCGTGACGGGCTACCTCGCGCAACGCGGCATCGCGCCGCAGCGCCTGTCCGCGACCGGTATGGGCCCGAACCAGCCGATCGCCGACAACAACACCGAAGCCGGTCGCGCGACGAACCGTCGCGTGGAAATCTATCTGCGCGCCACCGCGCAACACGCAACGCAATAAGGACAAGGCTTCAGGAGCGTGACGAAGCCGGGCGCCGAAGCTCGCCTCCGCCGCCCGGCGCGGCCGTAAAAAGCGCCGGAAAGGAAATCTCGCACGCGGACGAAAAAAATTTCGAACTCTGCCGAAAATCCGCGGTCTGTCTTTACGGTACGTGGCTGGCGAAGCCGCCGCGTCACCATTCTCCTCTTGTCGTTGTTGCTCCGGGGTTTAATCACCCCGGTTTTTTTTGGGCGCTCGGTTTTCGCACCTCGGCTTTCGAACCCTGTTTTCGCACTTTCCGCACCCGGGTGTCACCCCCGTTCACGCCGCGACAGCCCCGCTGCGCGCCCGCGCAGCCCATCCCGCGTCGGGCGCCCGCCCTGCTAGAATCAACCTTTCGTCCCACCGCAGGCTCCCGCCATCCTTATGTCAGCACCCCCAACCGATCTCTCCGCAGGCGCGCCGTCGAGCCGTCGCCAGATTCTCGTCACGTCCGCCCTTCCGTATGCGAATGGGCAAATCCATATCGGCCACCTGGTCGAATATATCCAGACGGACATCTGGGTCCGGACGTTGCGAATGCACGGTCACGAGGTCTATTACGTGGGCGCCGACGACACGCACGGCACGCCGGTCATGCTGCGCGCGGAAAAAGAAGGGGTCACGCCGAAGCAGCTGATCGACCGCGTGTGGCAGGAACACAAGCGCGATTTCGACAGCTTCGGAATTTCGTTCGACAACTACTACTCGACCGATTCCGAAGAGAACCGCGTTCTCAGTGAAAACGTCTATCTGGCGCTCAAGGAAGCGGGCCTGATCGAGGCGCGCGAGATCGAACAGGCGTATGACCCGGTCAAGGAAATGTTCCTGCCGGACCGCTTCATCAAGGGCGAATGCCCGAAATGCGGCGCGAAAGACCAGTACGGCGACAGCTGCGAAGTATGCGGCTCGACCTACCTGCCCACCGAACTGGTCAATCCGTACTCGGTCGTCTCGGGCGCCACGCCGATCCGCAAGACCTCGACGCACTACTTCTTCCGCTTGTCGGATCCGCGCTGCGAGAATTTCCTGCGCGCGTGGGTCGGCGGCCTGGCGCAGCCGGAAGCTACCAACAAGATGCGCGAATGGCTCGGCCACGCCGGGGAGGCCAGGCTCGCCGACTGGGACATCTCGCGCGACGCGCCCTACTTCGGCTTCGAAATCCCGGGTGCGCCGGGCAAGTATTTCTACGTGTGGCTGGACGCGCCGGTCGGCTACTACGCGAGCTTCAAGAACCTTGCCGAAAAGCGCGGGCTCGACTTCGACGCGTGGGTTCGCCAGGGTTCGAAGGCCGAGCAGTACCACTTCATCGGCAAGGACATCCTGTATTTCCATACGCTGTTCTGGCCGGCCATGCTGGAGTTCTCGGGCCACCGCACGCCGACCAACGTGTTCGCGCACGGCTTCCTGACCGTGGACGGCGCGAAGATGTCGAAGTCGCGCGGCACCTTCATCACGGCGCAAAGCGTGATCGACACGGGCCTGAATCCGGAATGGCTGCGCTACTACTTCGCGGCCAAGCTCAACAGCACGATGGAAGACCTCGACCTGAACCTCGACGACTTCCAGGCACGCGTGAACAGCGATCTGGTCGGCAAATACGTGAACATCGCGAGCCGCGCGGCCGGGTTCCTGATCAAGCGCTTCGACGGCCGCGTACAGGACAGCGCGATGCAGCACCCGCTGCTCGCCACGCTGCGCGCCGCCGTGCCGCAGATCGCCGCGAACTACGAGGCGCGCGAGTACAACCGCGCGCTGCGCCACACCATGGACCTGGCCGACGCGGTCAACGCGTACGTGGACACCGCCAAGCCGTGGGATCAGGCGAAAGACCCGGCGAACGGGGTCGCGCTACATGAAACCTGCAGCGTGAGCGTCGAGGCGTTCCGCCTGCTGTCGCTCGCGCTGAAGCCGGTGCTGCCGAAGCTGGCCGAAGCGGTCGAGGCTTTCCTCGGCATCGAGCCGCTCGCGTGGGCCGACGCCAACGTGCCGCTCAGTTCAGCGCGCCCGATCAACGCGTACAAGCATCTGATGACGCGCGTCGATCCGAAGCAGATCGAAGCGCTGCTCGCGGCCAATCGCGATTCGCTGCAAGCTACGCCGGAAGCGGCGGCGCCCGCCGACGCGAAGACCAAGGCGAAGGCCAAAGCCGCGGCCACGGCTGCCAGCAACGACGAAACGCCCGGCGTGATCTCGATCGACGACTTCGCGAAAATCGATCTGCGCATTGCGAAGATCGTCGACTGCAAGGCGGTGGAAGGCTCGGACAAGCTGCTGCAACTCACGCTCGACGTCGGCGAGGAGAAAACCCGCAACGTGTTCTCCGGCATCAAGTCGGCGTATCAGCCGGAGCAACTGGTCGGCAAGCTGACGGTGATGGTTGCGAACCTCGCGCCGCGCAAGATGAAGTTCGGCCTGTCCGAAGGGATGGTGCTGGCGGCCTCGGCCACCGACGAGAAAGCCGAACCGGGCCTGTACGTGCTCGAACCCGATAGCGGCGCGAAGCCGGGCATGCGCGTGAAGTAACGCGCGCGGGCGTCGGTCGCGGGCTTTTGCGCCGCGAACCCCGCATGAAAAAACGGCACGCTTTGAAAAGCGTGCCGTTTTTTTGGGCGCGTGCTATTGCCGGGCGAGCCGCCGCATCCTGCGGCAGCATCACCACAGAGACTTGAACCGGTCGAACCGCCGCGTGTACAGCACGTCGGCCCCATAGAACGTGCCGCCGTAAGCCACCACCGACCAGTAGCGCGTCAGGTTGATAGTCGCCTTGATCGCGTTGCTCGCCGACTGCAACCCTTGCTCATAACCGATCACGAGCCACTCGTTGATCGCCTTCGACACCATCACCACTTGCGGATCGGTCAGCCCGACGTCGCTGCGCCCAATCGAAAACTCGTCGAGCCCGACGGTCTGCGCGATCCGCTGGCCGGTCGTGCTGCCGAGCAGCGCGAGCGCCGTCGTCATCGTGCTTTGCTGGCCGAGGTTATTGCCCTGATCGGTGCCGTGGCCGAACAGCAGCCACGAGAGCTTTTCGTTATCCGGCACGCTAGGCTCCGACACCAGCCGCGCCACCGGCGACTGCACCGTGCCCGTCACCTGCACGCCCGCTTCGACCTGCTGATTGCGGCGCATCGCGAGAATGTTGACGCCGGGGTTCGTCACCGGGCCGTTGAACGTGAAGAAGCCGTTCTCGATGGTCAGCTTGCGGCCGAACGCGGTGTAGGTCGAACCCTGCGTGACGCGCACGTTGCCGACCGCGCGCAGCGGCGTGTTCGGCGCGCTCATCGCGGTGATCGTACCGGTCAGGCGGAGATCGGCGCCCTGCCCGCGGAAGTGGAAATCATTGCCGAGACTCAGGTCGATATTGGCGCGCGGCGCGAACGGGCTGACCGGCTGAGTGCCGCCCTCCACCGGACGCGGCCGGCCGCCTGATAGGGTGCCGTCCGGACGGATCACCGCCACGTCGTCGCCCAGGCGCGGCGCGGCCTGCTCGGGCAGATCGAACAACGCGTGATCGACGACGAATTTGCCGTTGATCGCCATGCCACGCTCCGCGCCGCCATTCGCAATGCTCGCGCTGCCCGACAGTGACAGATTGCGGTCCGGCGCCGCGAACAGTTCGAGCTTGTCCGCGACGATGCTTGCGGTCAGGTCCGGCTCCGCGCCGTCCAGGCGCACGCGGCCGCTGGCGCGCAGCGTGCCGCTCGCGCCGCGGAACTCGACCTGCTGGAAGTCCACCAGATTTTGCGACAGCGCGATGCGCACCACGCCGTCCTTCAACTGCACGCCCTGGTCGACCATCGTCGCGGACAGCCCGTCGCCGATCAGCGAGCCGGTCAGACTCGGCTTGGCGACGGTGCCGCCGAGCGCGAGTCTGAGCGCGAGGTGCCCGTCGAGCAGATAGCTGGGGCCGAACAGGCCGCCGGTCGTTTGCAGCGACGGCACATCGGCTTTCACGTTGCCCGACAGCGCGCCTTCCTCGTTGAAGGTCAACAGGCCGTCGCGCATGACCAGCGTGGTGTGCGCGTCGGCGTCGATCACGCCGAGCCGGCTCGCCTGCGCGTGCAATGTCGCGTTGAGCCGGTTGCCGCCGGTGAATTCGGCGCGCGTGCTGATGTCGGCAATCCCCATCGACGCGAGGCCGCGGCCGATTTCGACCGTCACGTCGCCGCTGCGCCGCCGCAACTGGATGTGGCCGGTCGCGGTGGCGCCGAGCGAGAAGTCCCAGTCGCCGTCGAATACCAGATCGGTCCTGACGTGCGGCGGCTCCCCCGTGAGTTCGCGGCGCAGCTCCTGCAAGTGCGCGAGCGAAACGTCCGTCAAACTGCCCGCTGACTGGATCTTGCCGTGATCGAACGCGAACGACTTCAGGCTCAGCACCGCGCCTTCGATGCTCAGGCGGGTTGCGCCGAGCGTCAGCCGGCTCGGCGCGGCGCTCACGGCGAGCGGCGATTCGAGATTCAGCGCCGGGGTGCCTTTGTTTTGCAGACGCGTGACCGTGCCGTCCCAGCGCGTGCCGTCGCGCGCTTCGGTCAGCTTGCCGTTGGCGGCGAGCGTCAGATCCAGCGGACGGTCCTGCAGCTTGCCGGTCGCGGCGGCTTCGAGCGTGTGATTCGCGCGCGTGCCGGACAGGCGCGCCGTGAGTGTAGCCAGATCGACGCCGCCCGCGCTGAGATTGCGCGCCTCGGTGGTGAAGGCGAGCGCGCCGTTCGCGCCGTCGCGCAACTCGGCGAGGCCTTGCGCATGGCCGAGGCGATTGCTGCCGAACACCACGCTGTCGGCCATGTAGTGCAGCACGACGTTCGGATGCGCGAACGAACCGGTGATATCGCCATCGGCGGCGACGAGGCCCGCGAGGCCGAAGCCGAGCCGCTCGAGCTGCGGTGCATCGACGCGAAACCGCAGCCGGTCGCCGCTCGCTCCGAAGCTCCCCTGCAGATCGACCTGGTTGCCCGCCACAGACAGATTCGCGCGGCTCGGCAAGATCCGCGAGCCGGCCAGTTGGATCGTGCCGCCGCCGGTCAGCGGCAGGTTGTCGTAGACGCTCGGGCCGAGCTTGAATTCGGCCTTGGTGGTAAAGACCGGGCCGAGCATGCCGGCCGCGGTCAGCGTGCCGTTCACGCGCGCTTCGATCTTGCGCGCGGGCGGTGCGGGCGGTGCGGGCGGTGCGCCGCGCGCCGCGCCGCGAGCGGGCGGCGGCGTTTTGCGCTCGATCACTTCGGTCTGCACTGCGGCTTTGGCGGTGTTTTTCGCCATCGCGGCGGCCTGGTCGCCGGGCGCCGCGCTTTTCGCGCCGGCGGTGCTGCCCGCCTCGGCCACGGTCTGCGCGGTCCGCGCACGCGGGGCGCTGCCCGTCGCCGGTGACGGCGCCGTCACCGGCGTGCGCGCCGGCAACTGCGAAGTCAGCGTCAGCGGGTCGAAATCGGTCAGCTGCGCCTTCAGGTTGTAGGTGGAATTCGCGTCGTGCTTGAGCGCGCCGGACAGGTCGATGCGACCGCGACCCGACGTGATGCGCACGTCGTTGAAACTCATCCGGGCGGGGTCGAACGTCACCTTGCCCTGGGCGCGCAACGCGGCGCGCGGGTCGGCGAGATCGAGCGTGAGGCTCTGGATGTCGTCGTTCAGGCGGATGCCGACCGACCCGGACAGCTGCGTGGGCCGCACTGTCGCTTGCAGCGCGTTCAGGTCGAGTCCGGCGACGCGCAGATCGAATTGCCCGCGCCGGCCCGTCAACGTGCCGCCGCCGGTGATCTTCGCGTTTCTCACGATCCGCACATTCAGGTTCGACAGATGCTGCGCGTGGGCGTCGAGCCGCACATCGGCGTTGGCGTCGATCAGCGGCAGCAGGTTCTGGTCGATCGCGCCGGGCTTGGCGTTGACGATCGACACGTGCCCGGCGACCGCGAAGGCCGCCGCGCGTTGGCCGTCGGCCTGGGACGCGGCGCCGTGCCGGCCGTGGCGGGTGGCAGGAGGCTGCGCGAGGCTGGCAGCATTGTCCGTGGTGGCGGCGCCGCTTTGGGCGGCAGCGCTAGCGGGAGCACTGGCGGGTTTGCCGGCGCTTGCCAGCGCCCTTGCGCCGCTGGCCGTGCGGCCCGCAACCGTCCCATTAGTAGCACTCGCTGCACCCGTCGCGCCGCCCATCACCGCACCGCTAGCCGCGCTCGCCGCCCCGACCCCGCTCGCGCCCAGCACAACCGCCCCCGCCCCGCCCTGCTCCACCGGCTGCAAATCCGCGCGCACGGCCAGATCGGCCAGCGGAGCGCCGGGCGCGAAGGCTTGCGGATTGACGTGATCGAAGATCAGCGTCGCGCGTTGCAGGGGCACGGCGCCGAACGGAGTGGCCTCGACCCGCGCATGGCCGGCGAGCTTCATGCCGGTGGCGTCGAGTTCGGCGACCAGCTGTTCGAGCGAGCCGCTCAGATGGCCGCCCACCGCCACCGCCTCGTTGTTGACCTTGCCCGAATAGCCGACCTCGCCGGTCAGCGGAAACGGCCGCACGCCGTCGAGTTTCGCCGACGCCGTCACCGCTCCGAACGGCGTGTCGAGCCGCTCGATCGCGGCCTCGTGATGGCGCCCGTCGCTGCGTCCATGAAACGCGAAGCGCGACAGCTCGGTCGTCGACGCGCCCTGATGCAGCAGCAGCGTGTCGACCTGCACGTCGCGAATCTCGAGCTGCATCGGCAAGCGCAGGTCCTGCGGCAGCTTCAGCGGCTCGCTGCTGGTCGACGACGACGCGCCGATCCGCGCGTCGATCGTGCCGAC
Organism: Paraburkholderia sp. RL18-085-BIA-A; assembly: GCF_046027075.1. Lineage (NCBI taxonomy): Bacteria > Pseudomonadati > Pseudomonadota > Betaproteobacteria > Burkholderiales > Burkholderiaceae > Paraburkholderia > Paraburkholderia sp. RL18-085-BIA-A. Next base: position 8,921 of record NZ_JARESU010000051.1, read on the forward strand.
GTGCAGATAGTCGACGGTGAAGCGCCACGGCTCGCGGGCGAGTGCCCAACGGCCCGCCACACGGTCGATCTGGATATCGGTGCCGCTGCCGTCGAGACTGCGCCAGCGCACTTGCCGCAGTTGCACGCCATTGGCCAGCGTGCCGCCTTCCAACGTGCCGCCGAGCTTGCCGTCCAGCAGCTTGACCGCCGCCCGCCACGCATAGGCGGTGCCGCGTTCGGTGGTCAGCGCGCCGTACAGCAGGCCGGCCACCAGCGCGAGCAGCAGCACCAGCATGGCCACCGTCGACGCGAACGTTTTCAGCAGCACGCGGCCGAGCCTGTGCCTGGGCGGCGGCTCGGGGGGCGGCGGCTGGCCGGGCGGATTGGCGCCGGGCGGCTGCGCGGAAGGTGGGTCGGCTGCGTCCGTGGTCATGCGTGATTCATGTCGAAGCGGTTTTTCATCAGAAAGCGATGCCCAGCGTCAGATAGGGCCGCACGCTGTGGTTGCGGATCCCGTAGGCAAGGTCGACATTGACCGGACCGACCGGGCTGCGCCAGCGCGCCCCGACGCCGGCGCCGGGGTAAAAAACTTTTTCGCCCCAGGTGTCGGTGGCGGTGCCGATGTCGAAGAAGGCGGCCGCGCCCCAATTGTGCGAGAACCAGTGCTGATACTCGGCCGACGTCGTGACCAGATATTTGGTCGGTAGCACCGAACCGCCGACGTTATTGCCGATGCTCTGAAAACCGTAGCCGCGCACCGAGTTCGATCCGCCCGCGCGGAACAGCAGCGAAGCCGGAATTCCGCTCGAACCGCCGCTCGTGAACACGCCGCCCAACTCGGCGCGGATCAGCACGATGTCGTCGTGGCCGATCGGCAGGTACTGCTGACCGCGCGCGTAGCCGCGGATGAACGTCTGGTCGGTCAGCACACCCTTCACCGCGAAGCCCGCCTCGACGTGGATCAGGTTGCCCCGGCGCGGGAACAGCGGGTCGTCGGTGTCGCGGCGGGTCCACGACCAGCCCGGCACCAGCGCGTGGGCCGTGGTGGGCGGCGCCGTGTTCTGGTCGAGCCGGTCCTGGTAGTACAGGAGCGAGTAGTTGTAGTCGAGGAACTGCGAGGTGCGGGAGCGCTGCACGCCGCCCCGGATGCTGTAGATGCGCGTGTCGGACACGTCGGTGGTGGTGTAGGACGCCAGCACGCTATTGGTCCACGCGCGCGGCCCCGGCGGCATCGACAACTGGATTTGCCCGTACTGCTGGGTCTTGTCGGCGCGGCCTTCGACCGTGAACGGCCACGCCTTGCCGAACGTGTTCAGATACGAGTACGCGCCCTGCACCAGCGGGCCGTTGTCGGTCGAATAGCCTACGCCGCCGCGAAAGCTGTGGAACGGAAATTCGGACACCTTGACGTGGACCGGCGTGTTGACCGGCTTGGCCGGGTCGTTGTCGAGGTCGATCGCGACGCTAGCGAAGTACGGCGTGTTCTGCAACTGCCGTTGCAATTCGGCCACGCGGCGCGTGTCGTAGACATCGCCGGGGGAAATCGGATTGACGTTGTGGACGATCCATTCCGGATAGCGTCGCGTGCCCGACACGTCCAGCTGGCCCATGGTGAAGGTCGGTCCGCTATCGTAGACGACCGACAGCCTGGCCTCGCGCGTGCGCGGATCGATCAGCGCCTCGGAGTGATAGATCTTCGCGGCGAGATACCGGCGCGACTGCAGGACCCGCAGCGACGCGTTCTTCGCGTCGTCCCAGTCGCCCTGCGTGAACGGCTGGCCTTCGTGCAGCGAAAACGCGAAGCGCGTGGCGTCTTCCTGCGCCTGGTCCTCGGTGAGCACCGCGCCGCGAAACGTTAGCTCAACCGACTTGACGATGGTTTGCGGGCCCGGCTCGACATTCACCGTCACGCGGCGCGTGTTGTCGACGGTGCGCACGTCGGTGCGCACGACCGGCGTGAAATAGCCCTGCGTCGCGGCCAGATCGCGCACCTGCTGCGGCGTGGCGGTAATCAGGAACGCGAACTGGTCTTCGCTGATGTCGGGGCGTTTGGCGAAGCGGGCAATATCCAGATGCTGCTCGAGCAGTTTGCGCAGCGAGCGCGGCGTGGCCACCACGTCGACCTTGTAGCTGGCCGGCGCGCGCGCGGCCTGTGCGGTGCCGGCGGTCAGCGTCAGCACGACGATGCCAAAGGCCAGCCACGCGCGCAGCCAGCGCAATACGAGCGCTGGGGGCGCAGCACGCCCGCGCCCCGCACCGGCGTTGCCGCGCCGCAGATGCGGCTTGTCGATCGCACACCCCGCCAAGCAGGACCTCCGGCCTTGGTTGATGAATTCTTGCTTTCGCCCGGCCGCGCGGCGGCGGGCAAGGCATGCTATTTGACCACATCGGAGCGGCCGCGAGCCCTCTAAACGAGCCGCTGTCGCCGTTTTTCGACCGCACGCGGCGCATGCGGTAAAATTCCAGAATAACGGCGCCGCGCCCCGGGTTTCCGCCGGGCAGCGGCCACCTCACCCACCCACGGACGTCGAGCCATGTATCAATCGGACATCACCCAGTTCCTGAACCAGCTCAAGCAACAAAAGCCCAATCTGGAAGCCGAGCAACGCCGCGGCCGTGCGCTGCTGTGGGACAAGCAGCCGATCGATCTGGAAGAACGCGCCGAGCAGAAAGCGTCGCGCGTAGAACAGACGCCTTACTCGTACTATCAAAACTTCTAAGCGCGTGAGCCACGCCGACGAGGCACACGGCGCGCCGGCGGCCCCCGCCGACGCTGCGCTGGCCGCGCCCGCCACCGATTCGACGCCCGACATCGTCGACGGCATCGCCTTTGCACGCCTGTACGGCGAGCCGCTCTTCAAGCTGCCGACGGACCTGTACATCCCGCCGGACGCGCTCGAGGTGTTTCTCGAAACGTTCGAAGGACCGCTGGATCTGCTGCTGTATCTGATCCGCAAGCAGAACTTCAACGTGCTCGACATCCCGATGGCGGACGTCACGGTGCAATACCTCGGTTACGTCGACCAGTTACGCCAGACCAACCTCGAACTCGCATCCGAGTATCTGCTGATGGCCGCGATGCTGATCGAGATCAAGTCGCGCATGCTGCTGCCCGTGAAGAAGGCCGACAGCGGCGAAGAGGCCGAAGATCCGCGCGCGGAACTGGTGCGCCGCCTGCTCGAATACGAGCAGATGAAACTCGCTGCGCAGCGCATCGACCAGCTGCCGCAACTCGGGCGCGACTTCCTGCGCGCCGAGGTCTACATCGAGCAAAGCATCACGCCGCGCTTTCCCGACGTGAACAGCGAAGATCTGCGCGCCGCGTGGGCCGACGTGATCAAGCGCGCGAAGCTGGTTCAGCATCACAAGATTTCGCGCGAGGAGTTGTCGGTGCGCGAGCACATGAGCTCGATCCTGCGGCAGTTGCAGAACGCGCGCTTCATCGAGTTCTCCGACCTGTTCGACACCACCAGGGGCGTGCCGGTCGTGGTGGTGAATTTCATCGCCGTGCTCGAACTGTGCCGCGAGTCGCTCGTCGAAATCACCCAGGCCGAGCCGTTCGCGCCGATCTATGTGCGCCTCGCTTATCTGCCGGCCTGACACCGGCGCCGCCGCATCGGGCACCGGCGCGGCGGCACGCGCCGCCCCGGTTTGCCTCGATTCGGTGCGCCGCATGCACAAATCCACTACAATCCCGCGCTCCAAACCCGTCATCCGTCACGAGGCGGCGGCCCGCGCGATTCCCTGAAGTCTTGCGCCAACCGAGTCGCGCGCCGCGCGAGGAAATCCCAGTCCGATCATGAAAGTCATCAGCTCGATCCATGAATTGCGCGACCAGTTGCGCGGCCAGAATCGCACGGCCTTCGTGCCGACCATGGGCAATCTGCACGAGGGCCATCTGTCGCTGATGCGCCTCGCGCGCCAGCACGGCGACCCGGTGGTCGCCAGCATCTTCGTGAACCGCCTGCAGTTCGGCCCGAACGAGGATTTCGACAAGTACCCGCGCACGCTCGAAGCCGACATCGACAAGCTGCAGAAAGAAAACGTCTACGTGCTGTTCGCGCCGACCGAAAGGGATCTGTATCCGGAGCCGCAGGAGTACCGGGTGCATCCGCCGCATGATCTGGGCGACATCCTCGAAGGCGAATTTCGCCCCGGCTTCTTCCAGGGCGTGTGCACGGTGGTAATGAAGCTGATGTCGTGCGTGCAGCCGCGCGTCGCCGTGTTCGGCAAGAAGGACTACCAGCAGTTGATGATCGTGCGCAGCATGTGCCACCAGTTCGCGCTGCCGACCGACATCATCGCCGCCGAAACCGTGCGCGACGCCGATGGCCTCGCGCTCAGCTCGCGCAACCGCTACCTGCAGGCCGCCGAGCGCGCCGAGGCGCCGATGCTGGCCGCCGAACTCAATCGCGTGCGCGACGCGGTGTTGTCCGGCGAGCGCGACTTCGCCAAGGTCGAACAGGCGGCGATGGCCGCGCTGGCCGCGCGCGGCTGGCAGCCCGACTACGTCGCGGTGCGCAAGCGCTCGGACCTGCTGCCGCCCGGCGCGCAGGACGCCGACGCACAACTGGTCGTGCTGGCGGCGGCCAAGCTCGGCGCGACCCGTCTGATCGACAACCTCGAAATCTGAAGCGGTCACTGAGGCCGTAATCGAAGCCACACAGGATTGGTCATGCAACGCAACATGCTGAAGTCGAAGATCCACCGCGTCGCGGTCACGCACTGCGAGCTGCACTACGAAGGCTCGTGCGCGATCGACGAAGACTTGCTGGAAGCAGCGAACATCGTCGAAAACGAACGGATCGACATCTGGAACATCAACAACGGCGAGCGCTTCTCGACCTATGCGATCAAGGGCGAACGCGGCAGCGGCATGATTTCATTGAACGGCTCGGCCGCGCGGCGCGCGCAACTGGGCGATCTGGTGATCATCGCGGCGTTCGCGGTGGTCGATGAAGCCGAATTGAAGGCGGGCTGGAAGCCGGACCTGGTGTTCGTCGACGAGAACAACAAGATCAAGGGCAGCCGCGATCACGTGCCGACGCAGAACTGGACCTGAAGCGGGGGGCGGGAGCCCGTCGTCTCAGGACCGCACTACGCATTCGCTCTGCACGTTTGTTTTACACGCCGGCTCTGCGCGTTCACTGGAGCGCGCTCTGCGCGCGTTCGCCAGGTTCGCCGCGCGAGCGCACTGCACGACTTGCGGCTGGCCGGGACAGCCACCGCCGCCTGCTTCCCCGCTTCAACCCTTCTTGCCGCCGCCGTTCGTCCAGTCGAGGATCGGCTGCCATTGCTCCAGATCCTTCTCGACGCGGCTTTTCGCGACGTCCCACAACGTCAGGCCGTGGGCCGCGAGCTGCACGTAGTTCTGCGTGTCGCGCAAAAAGCCCAGCACCGGCAGCTTCAACCCCTCGACAAAGCGATGCAGTTGCTCCGCCGAGCGCGTGCGCGCATCGACGCGCATGCCGACCACGCCGATTTCGATCGCGCCTTTCCTCACCGCTTTTTCCTTTGCCAGCCGCTCGAGAAAGTCCTGGGTGGCGAGAATATCGAACATGGATGGCTGTAGCGGCACGATCACCTTGTCGGCGAGATCCAGCGCGATGGTCAGGCGATTGCCGTGCAAGCCGGCCGGCGTGTCGACGACTGCATGCTCCAGACCCTTGGGCGGTTTGGCCGGCGCGTCCTGATTGACTTCCCAGTTTTCGATGGCCGGCAGCGTGGCGGGCCGCAACGCCAGCCACGCGTGCGCGGACTGCTGCTTGTCGAGGTCGGCCAGCGCGACCCATTCGCCGGCCGCGGCGAAATAGCCGGCCAGATTGGTCGATAGCGTGCTTTTGCCCACGCCGCCCTTCGGATTCGCCACCACAATCACCGTCATGAATTCTCCCGGAAAGAAGGCTGGGCGCAGCCAGCCGGTTTGCCGCGCTATTACTATGACTTGCGCCGGCGGGTTCCGATCCGTACCTTTTCAGGTTCACCCGCCGATCCAGCCGTTGATAATATCGACAAATGCGACGCGGCGAAGCCCCCGACGGCGAATCGACCGCGTTACCCTGCCGGTTTTTTCATCAAGGACCTCAAGCTCATGACCAAGCTCCGCCCGGAATACACCATCGAACGCCTGCACGAACGCCAGCAAGGCAGGCTGCCTGGCTTGCTGGGCCTGCGTGTGCTGTCGCTGGAAGAAGGCATGCTGAGCGCGGAGTTGACCGTGCGCGACGAATTGCTCGCGCCGAACGGCTTCCTGCACGCGGCCACCGTGATCGGTCTCGCCGACACCGCCTGCGGCTACGCGTGCCTTGCGCATCTGCCGGAGACGGCGCGCAATTTCACGACCATCGAGCTGAAGAGCAATTTTCTTGGTACGGCGACCGAAGGGACGATTCGCGCCGTTGCCAAGGGCGTGCACTTGGGGCGCAGTACGCAGGTGTGGGACGCCACGGTGACCGATCCGAACGGCAAGACGATGGCCTTGTTTCGCTGCACGCAGATGGTGTTGTATTGAGTGGATGGGGGACGGCGTACGCTGTCCTCCGGTGGCGAGACGAAGCGTTCAGTTTAGAAAAGCACGCGGCGTGATGGCGCGTGCTTTTTTGTTCGCGCGATGGGATCAGGCCACAGGGGATTTTTGGCGGGATTGAGCCACTGGCCGTCTAGCTGCTGGGCCGTTGGGCGGCTTCGCGGTCGGCGTTCAGCCGGCGGTCAGCGGCTGGACGGGGCAACGATCAGGGGCCTTGCCAACTTACCCGCTCGCTCCGAGCACCAGCCCCAGCCCCCACCACTGCTGCTGTCAAACAACCGCCGCGCGCGGCGCCTTCACACTGCTCATCGCCAGCACACCGCCGCCGAGCAGCGCCTGCACCACCAAGGTCACCGCCCAGAACGCAGGATATTCCCAGCCGCCGTTCGGTGACGCGAAACCCCAGCCGTTGTGCAGATGCGCCGACATCGCGCCGAGCATGAACGGCAGCAGCACCAGCGCGACCCAGCGCACCTGCACCCCGAGCAGCAGTGCAATGCCGCCGAGCAGTTCGACGAATGCCGTCAGGTAGCCCAGCCACCCCGGCAAGCCGAGCGAAACGAAGAACTGCGCCGTGCCGGGCAGCGTGAAGACGAGAATCTTTTGCAGACTGTGGGCGAGATACAGCACACCCAGGGCAACGCGGAGCAGTAACGCGGCCAGATCGGGCAAGCGGTTCGAGTTCATGAAGAGTCCTTGATGGAGAGAACGGCCGACAGCCGTCGATGGGATGAACTCTATTCGAACCATTTGGATGTAAAAACCCCCACCGATAGTTTGATTATTTCCCAGAAAGATTTAATCGCCACATTTCGACTGCCCCCAGTCAACCAATCGCCGCAAAAAACTTCGCGAGATCGAGATGCTCGGCAAGCGTATCGGCCAGCCGATCCAGCGACGCCTCACGCAACGCCGGATAGTCGATTTTCTCGGCATCACGCAGCCCCGCCCACGCGAGCAACGCGGCGCACGCGGCCGGCGTGTCGAACAGGCCGTGCACGTAGGTGGCAAGAATCTGACCGTCGACGGAGATCGCGCCGTCCGGATGCGCATCGCGCGCCCCCTGCGCGTTTTCAAGTTGCAACGCGGGCGTGTCGAGCGCCGGGCCGCGTGTCTCGCCCATGTGAATCTCGTAGCCGGCCACCTCGGGCGAACCGGGCAACGCGAGGCGCCCGGTCACGTTCTTCAGTGTCTTCTCGGGCGTAAGCACCGTCGAGTAGTCGAGCCAGCCAAGCCCCGCCGATGTCCCCGGCGCGCCCTCCACGCCATACGGATCAGCCACTTCGCGGCCGAGCATCTGCATGCCGCCGCAAATGCCGATCACACGTCCGCCGTAGCGCAGATGCCTTTCCAACACCGCATCCCAGCCTTGCGCACGCAGAAACGCCAGATCGCCGGGCACGTTTTTCGATCCCGGCAGAATGATCAGATCGGCCGGCGGCGGTGGGGTACCGCTTCGCACATAGTGAAAATCGACCTGAGGATGCGCGCGCAACGCGTCGAAATCCGTGTGATTGCTGATATGCGGCAGCACCGGCACGACCACCCGCAACGTCCGTCCCGCGCCGCCGCTGTGCGCCGCGCGCAACTCGGGCGGCAACATGTCTTCCGCGTCGAGCGTGAGCCCGTGCAGATAAGGCACGACGCCGAGCACCGGCTTGCCGGTTTTCGCTTCGAGCCAGTCCAGTCCCGGCTGCAGCAAACCGATGTCGCCGCGAAAACGGTTGATGATGAAACCGCGCACCCGCGCCTGCTCGCTCGCCGACAGACACGCCAGCGTGCCGGTCAGATGCGCGAACACGCCACCGCGGTCGATATCGGCCACCAGCACTACCGGGCAATCGACGGCTTCCGCGAAACCCATGTTGGCGATGTCGCGCTCGCGCAGATTGATCTCGGCCGGACTGCCCGCGCCTTCGACGAAGATCGTGTCGTAGGCCGCTTGCAGGCGCGCATACGATTCCAGCACGGCCTCGAACGCGACGGGTTTGTAGTCGTGATATGCGCGTGCGTCGAGATTCATGCGCGCCTTGCCGTGGATGATCACCTGCGCGCCGCGATCGCTGGTCGGCTTGAGCAGCACCGGGTTCAGATCGGTGTGCGCGGCGATCCCGGCGGCCACCGCCTGCAACGCCTGGGCGCGGCCGATCTCGCCGCCGTCGACCGTCACCGCGCTATTGAGCGCCATGTTCTGCGGCTTGAACGGCGCGACTCGCACGCCCGCGCGGCGTGCGAGACGGCACAGGCCGGCTACCAGCGTGCTCTTGCCGGCGTCGGACGTGGTGCCCTGGATCATCAGCGTGCCGCGCGGCACGGGGATGGCGGCGTGCGGGGTGGAAGCCGGAGTCGGAGTGGTGGTCACGGTTGTCGGGGTTCGGGGTTCGGCGGTGAAAAGACGATGCGGCAAGTAACAGTGAACGAGGGCGAAGTGGCGAGCGGCAATGCAGCCACAACGAAGCAACAACCCAGCCGCAGCGGAAGGTCAACTGCGCAAGGCGCCGAAGTGCAGCATGTATGCCGGCGTCGCGAATCACCGCGCCGCTGGTCGACTGAATGCGGCAGATGCGGCAACGGGTTGGGTCAACGAGCCCGCAAAAAAACAGCCCCGTGCAACCCAACAGCCGCGCATCACGCAGCAACAAAACATCAAGCCCGCCGCATTATCCCATCGCGCCGGCCCGCGCTGCACGCCGGTACAATCACACGATGACTCCCCGCGACCTCACCTTCGTTCTCGGCGGCGCCCGTTCGGGCAAGAGCGTGCACGCCGAGCAGCTCGCCAGCAACAGCGCCCTCCCCGTCACCTACATCGCCACCGCCCGCGTCGTCGACGACGCCGAATTCAGCGCGCGCATCGCGCATCATCGCGCGCGGCGTCCCGCGCATTGGCGCCTCGTCGAAGCGGGCGTCGACCTAGCCGGCGCCGTCACGCAAAGCGACGCGCCCGGCCATTGCCTGCTGATCGACTGCCTGACGCTGTGGCTCGCCAACCTGCTGTGCCCGGCCGAAGGCGAAGCGCTGCCGCTCGCTCACTATCACGCGCGGGTCGACGAGTTCGAAGCGGCGCTCACCGGCGCGCGCGGCAAAGTGATCGTGGTCAGCAATGAAATCGGCCTGGGCGTGGTACCGCTTGGCGCGGCCACGCGTCTTTACGTCGACGAACTCGGCCGCCTCAATCAGCGCATCGCCGCATTAAGCACGACAGCCACGCTGATGGTCGCGGGCTTGCCGCTCGCGTTGAAAACAGCGGGCCACGCGTGATGCTGTCACTTCCTCTGATAGCGACGCTGGCAACCGCGGGCGTGGCCATCGACCGCTGGTTCGGCGAACCGCGCGCCGCCCATCCGCTGGTAGGCTTCGGCCGCTGGGCGACGCGTCTCGAGAAGCGCTTCAACGCCGGCCGGCGCTTGCGGCTCAAGGGGCTGGCCGCGTGGGCGCTGGCGGTGCTGCCGCCGGTGCTGATCGCGTGGTGGCTGGTCGCGGTGCTGCCGTTTTTCGCGGCCTGCGCGGTGCATGTCGCGTTGCTGTGGTTCGCGCTCGGCGCGCGCAGTCTGCACGATCACATCGCGCCGATCGCAAAGGCTCTCACCCAACACGACCTCGCGCAAGCGCGCCAGTTGACCGCGCAGATCGTGTCGCGCGACACCGAGCAAGCCGATGAAGCCGCACTGTCGCGCGCAGCGGTCGAATCGGCGCTCGAAAACGGTAACGACGCGATCTTCGGCGCGCTGTTCTGGTTCGCGATCGCGGGCGGGCCCGGCGCCCTCGGCTTTCGCCTCGCCAACACGCTCGACGCGATGTGGGGCTACCGCACTCCACGCTATTTGCGCTTCGGCTGGGCCGCGGCGCGCCTCGACGACGTGCTCAACTGGATTCCCGCGCGTCTGACCGCCACCAGCTACGCGCTGCTCGGCGACACGCACACCGCCTGGCGCTGCTGGCGCGAGCAGGCCCCGCGCTGGGACAGTCCGAATGCGGGCCCGGTGATGGCGGCCGGCGCCGGTAGTCTGAACGTGCTGGTCGGCGGCCCGGCGGTGTATCACGGCACGCTCGAACACCGGCCGACGCTGGGCTTCGGACATCCCGCGAAGGCGAGTCACGTGACGGCCGCGCTGGCGCTGGTCGAGCGGACGATCATTCTCTGGCTGGCGGTGCTGATCGTGCTGGCGTTGTTGAGTGTGCCCTTTCATGGCTGATCGCATGGCAGACCCGATGAGTAGTAGCGCGGCAAACGACGTAGTGGTTCATGGCGGCAATCTGCACGAAGCGGCCGAGCGCTACCGCATTCCATACGCGCAGTGGCTCGACCTGTCGACCGGCATCAATCCGCACGGCTATCCAGTGCCGCCGGTTCCCGCCGATGCCTGGCGCCGCCTGCCCGACGAAGGCGACGGCTTCGCCGCCTGCGCCGCGCGCTACTACGGCGCGCCGGATGCGGCACACGTGCTGCCAGTCGCTGGCAGCCAGGCGGCGATTCGGGCGCTGCCAGCGCTGCTGCCGCGCGCGACGGTCGGCATCGCGCCGCTCACGTACAGCGAATATGCACCCGCGTTCGCACGGGCCGGGCATCGCGTCGCGCCGCTCGACGTGCGTTGGGACAGCTTGCCCGACGCGCTCACTCACGCGGTCGTCGTGAATCCTAACAATCCGACGGCCGCCCATCTGAGCGCCGCGAAGCTGTTGCACTGGCATGCCCAGTTGCGCGCGCGCGGCGGCACGCTGCTGGTGGACGAAGCCTTCGCCGATACGATGCCGGCGGCGTCGCTCGCGGCGAGCACCCATCTCGACGGGCTGATCGTGTTGCGCTCGCCGGGCAAATTCTTCGGACTCGCCGGTGTGCGCGCGGGGTTCGTGCTCGGTGCGCCCGCGTTGCTCGACACCTTGCGCCGTTCGCTGGGCGCATGGACCGTTAGCGGTCCGGCGCGCCATGCGGTCAAAGCCGCGTTCGCCGACGAAGCATGGCAACGGCAAATGCGTGCGCGGCTCGACGGCGAAAGCGCGCGACTGGCCGGCCTCCTTCAGGTTCAAGGTTTCGCTACGCACAGCACCCCGCTCTTCGCGTGGACCGACGACGCGCGCGCCGCCGCTTTGCATGAAGCGTTGGCGCAACGTGGCGTGTGGACGCGGCTTTTCGCGTCGTCGGGCAGCGTGCGTTTCGGCTTGCCCGCGAGCGATGACGAATGGGCGCGCTTCGACAAAAGCTTGCGCGCAGCGGTGCAGGCCATCGACCCCACGCGAGCCGCTTGAGATGATGCAGCACACGTGGCGTCGCCCGACACCCTCGCGGTCATCACGCACGCCACACAACCAACGCGATTTCAACATCCTCGCCCGATGACCCGTTTCGCCCGCTTCGTTCCGATCCTCATCGCCGCTGCGCTCTACACCACCGCGCCGCACGCGCACGCCGCGATCACCGTCACCGACGACACCGGCGCAACCGTCACGCTGCCCGCACCGGCGCAACGCGTGATCAGCCTCGCGCCGCACGTCACCGAACTGCTGTATGCGGCGGGCGGCGGCGCAAAAATAGTCGGCGCCGTGTCGTATAGCGACTACCCGCCCGAAGCGCAGCAACTGCCGCGGGTCGGCGACAACAAGGCGCTCGATCTCGAGCGCATCGTCGCCTTGCAGCCCGACCTGATCGTCGTGTGGCGGCACGGCAATGCGCAGCGGCAACTCGATCGTCTGCGCGAACTGCACGTGCCGCTGTTCTTCAGCGAGCCGCATCATCTGGACGACGTGGCCGTGTCGCTGACGAAGCTCGGACAATTGCTCGGCACGTCGCCTACCGCCGATACGGCGGCGGCCGCATATCGCCGCGACATCGCGCGCTTGCGCGCGCAGTACGCGAGCCGGCCGCCCGTCAGCGTGTTCTATCAGGTGTGGGACAAGCCGTTGATGACGCTCAACGGCGAGCATATGGTCAGCGACGTCATCACGCTGTGCGGCGGGCGCAACGTGTTCGCAGGACTTCAGCCGCTGGTGCCGACCGTCTCGACGGAAGCGGTGCTCGCCGCCAACCCCGAAGCGATCGTCACCGCAGCGCCCGGCGCGACCCGGCCCGACACCAGCTTGCCGCAGCTCGACACATGGCGCGCGTGGCCGGGCCTGATCGCGGTCGCGCGCCACAACCTGTTTGCGATCGACGGCGATCTCATCAACCGCCCGGCGCCGCGCCTCGCGCAGGGCGCGCAGCAGCTGTGCGAAGACCTCGAAACGGCGCGCTCGCGCAGAAAGCCCGCCGCGCAGTGACGCGGCTCACGCGTTCCAGCGCGCCAACGACCACTGCAGCGATTCGTCGTCGCGGCGCAACCAGACCATCCCGGCCATATCGAGCGACCATTTCAGGCAGCGCTCCAGCGGCATATCGAGCACCAGCGACGCGATCACGCGCATCACGCCGGCATGCGTGACCACATACGCGGGTGACAGCTCGCGCGTTTGCGCGAACGCATCGAGCCACGCGCGCACCCGTTCGACGAATTGCGCGACGCTCTCGCCGCCATGCACGCGCGCGTGCTCGAAGTTGGCGGCCCATTGGTCGAGCAGCGTGCGATCAATCGCGTCCCAGCGCTGCGCCTCCCAATCGCCGAAATTCATTTCCTTCAGCCGGTCGTCGTGACTGAGCACGCAGCCGAAGTCGTTCGCCATCTCGGCGGCGAGCGCCGAGCAGCGTGTCAATGGACTCGACATCAACACGCGTGGCGCCGGCACCTGCAGTTTGGCGAGCTTCAGCGCGAGCGCGCTCGCCGATATCTCGGCGGCGTCGGCGAGCGGGACATCACTGTGGCCGTAGCACACGCCCGCATCGAGTGCGACGGCGGGATGACGAATCAGGACGATATCCATGCTAGCCCCACCAGGTAGATGCTCAATTCGAAAATCTGCTGCGCGAAGCCGAGGCAGTCGCCGGTGTAACCGCCAATGCGTCTAACGAAGTAACGGCCCATCACAAGTCGAAGCACGATCAGCACCGCGAACACCGAGCCCGCGAAGCGCCAATCCGGCGCGCCTGGTCCGTTCGGCCACAACAGCCACGGCAGACCGAACAGCGCCGCGCACAGCAATGCCGGACCGCTCAGGCGCTGCGCGACCGGCTTGGCTTTGCCTTCGGCGCGCACGTAGTCGAGCGTGGCCAGATAACTGATCGCGCACGCGCGGCTCGCCGCATGCGCGGCAATCATCAGACTTGCGGCGCGCAGCGGCGGCAACGCTGCGAGCGTCTGCCACTTCAACGCGAGCGCAATCACCAGCGCGATGGCGCCGAAAGCGCCGATGCGTGAGTCATGCATGATGCGCAACGCATCGTCGCGCTTATATGCGCCACCGAACGCATCGACGCAATCGGCGAGACCGTCCTCGTGAAAGGCGCCTGTCACCAGCAGCGACGCGGCCATCGACAGCAGCACCGCCACGCCTGCCGGAAACACATGCAGCGCCGCCAGATAGACGAGCGCGCTGAACGCGCCGACCAGGCCGCCGACCAACGGAAAATAACGCGCCGCCGCGTTCAGATAATGCGGCTCGAAGCCGACCCAGCGCGGCACGGGCACGCGCGTGAAATAACCGAGCGCCGTGAAGAAGTAGCGCAGTTCCGCGAGCGGGTTCATGAGCGGGCCGAATGCTGGTTCGTTGTGATAAAGCGCCTCAAGCTTCGCGATTCGCGACGCCGGCCGAATCGAAGCTCGCCATCTCGTTGACGAATGCCACCGCCGCGCGCAGCAGCGGCACGGCGAGCGCCGCGCCGGTGCCTTCGCCGAGCCGCATGTCGAGCGACAGCAACGGTAGCGCGCCAAAATGATCGAGCATGCGGCGGTGCCCCGCCTCATTCGACGCATGCGCGAACACGCAGTACTCACGGATGTTCGGCGCGAGCGCATCGGCGACCAGCAGCGCCGAGGTCGCGATGAAGCCGTCGACGAGGATCGTCATCCGCGCTTCGGCGGCCGCGAGATACGCGCCGGTCATCATCGCGATCTCGAAGCCGCCGAAGGTGGCGAGCACGTCGAGCGGACGGATCACTGCGGCGTGATGCGCGAGCGCCGACGCGAGCACGTTGCGCTTTTTCGCAAGCCCCGCGTTGTCGAGACCGGTGCCACGGCCGACGCATTCGTCGATCGGCACGCCGCACAAGCGGCTCATCAGGCACGCGGCCGACGACGTGTTGGCGATCCCCATCTCGCCGAAACCGATCACGTTCGTGCCGAGCGCCGCGTGATGACGCACGCGCGCCGCGCCCGCGTGCATCGCTGCAAGCGCCTGCTCGGGCGTCATTGCGGGCTCACGCGCGAAGTTGCGCGTGCCGCTCGCCACCGGAATGTCGACGAGTCCTTCCGTCGACGCAAGCGCCGTCGCGATGCCCGAGTTGACCACTTCGAGTTCGAGGCCCGCGACCTGGCTCAACGCGTTGATCGCCGCGCCGCCCGCGAGAAAATTGGCGACCATCTGCGCGGTCACCGCTTGCGGATACGGGCTCACGCCCTCGGCGGCAATGCCGTGGTCGCCGGCGAACACGATCATCGCCGGGCGCTGCACCGTAGGCCGCGTGGTGCGCTGGATCAGGCCCATCTGACGCGCGAGCGTTTCGAGCCGGCCAAGACTGCCGGGCGGCTTGGTCTTGGTATCGATGATGTGCTGCAGCTCGGCGCGCAGCGTTTGATCGAGCGCAGCTACTTCGGGCAAACCGGCCGGGAGTGGCAAAGAAGTCATGGACGTGGTCTGGAAAGGGAGTGATTGGATGAAATGGCTAGCCTGCCGGCAAGTCATTGCCGGCAGGCGATTCGTGACGCGCGCGCGGCGCGGGAATCAGCGCCTCGTGTTCGCCGTCGCGAATCAGGATCAATGGATAACCGAACGCGCGGCTCGTCAACGTGGGTGTGAGCACATCGTGCACCGCTCCGGCATACGCGCCGCCCTCGCCGTCGAGCAGCAGCGCGTGCGTCGCGAAGCGGCGCGCGAGATTCAGGTCGTGGCACGAAAACATCACAGTGCGGCCCGGCTCGCGTGTCCACGCGGCGAGCGCTTCGAGACAATCGATCTGATGATGCAGATCGAGATGCGACAACGGTTCGTCGAGCAGCAAAAGCGGCGTGTCCTGGCACAGTACCGCCGCCAGCGCCACGCGTTGGCGCTCGCCGCCCGACAACGACAGCACGTCGCGCGCGGCGAATGCGGCGAGGCCCAACAGGTCCAGCGCGGCGTGTGCGGCGGCGCGATCAGCAGTGCGCTCCCAGCCCCAGCCGCTCAGATGCGGAAACCGATTCAGCAGCACGATATCGAGCACGCTCGCGCTGAAGGCGTCGGGCGCGCTTTGCGGCATCAGCGCGCGGCGCTGCGCGAGCGGCAGCGCACGCCAGTCGGACACGCGCACGCCATCCAGTTCGACATGACCCGCCGCCGGCCGCAACAGACCCGCGAGCGTGGACAGCAGCGTGGTCTTGCCCGCGCCGTTCGGCCCGGCGACGCACCAGATCTCGCCCGCGTAGAAGGTGTGCGTGAACGCGTCGAGCAAGGTGCGCGCGCCGGCGCGCAAGGTCAGATGTTGCGCGCTGAGAGCAGGATGGGACACGGTGGCTGGTGATTGCATCATCGGCGCCTGCGCAACAGCATCCAGAGGAACACCGGCACGCCGACTATCGACGTGATCACGCCGACCGGCAATTGCGCCGGCGCGATCACGGTCCGCGCGATCAGGTCCGCGCCCATCACGGCGACGCCGCCGCCGAGCGCCGCGGCCGGCAGCAGCATGCGCTGATCGTTGCCGAACGCGAGCCGCAACATGTGCGGCACCACCAGGCCGACAAAGCCGATGGTACCTGCCGTCGTCACGGCAGCGGCCGCCGCGAGCGACGCCACCAGATACACGCGCAAGCGCAGCGACAGCACCGCGACGCCCAGCGCCTGCGCTGCTGCATCGCCACGCAGCAGCACATTCAGACGCGGCGCTGCCGGCACGATTGCCAGCAATGCAACGACGAGCGCGGCGAGCGCCGTCCACGGCATCGCGCCGCCGTTCAGATCGCCGGTCAGCCAGAACAGCATGCCGCGCAGACGGCTGTCGGGCGCGACGTTGAGCAGCAGCGTGATGAGCGCGCCCCACCCCGCCGCGATCACCGCGCCGGTCAGCAGCAAACGCGGCGACGTGTCCTGCGGCTCGCCGCGCCACAACTCGCGGCGCGCGAGGCCGAGCACCAGCAGGATCGACACGAAGGCGCCGGCAAATGCGCTGGCGTCGACGATCCACCACGCGCAGCCGGCGATCATCGCGACCAGCGCGAACGTCGCCGCACCGCCCGACACGCCCAGCACATAGGGTTCGGCGAGCGGGTTGCGCAACAGCACCTGCAACAACGCGCCGGCCAACGCGAGCAACGCGCCGCACGCGAAGCCCGCCACCGCGCGCGGCAAACGCAGCGTGCGCACGATCTCGCCGGCAAGATCGGACGATGCGGCCGACCCGGGCGGCAACACGTGCGACGGCAGCAGCGCCGCCAGCACGCGCCCAGGCGCGAGCGACACGCTGCCCAGCGCGAGCGACGCCATCAGCACGGCCAGCGCGATAACCGCGAGCGCGAGCCAGATCGCGGCCGCGCGCTTCGCGCTCATCACACGCAGGGTCGCGGGCAACGAGTCCGCATGATGGCTCATTCGCGCGACCTCAACACGGCGCAGCCATCACTGCTGTTGCCAACCAACCGTGACATACGCACCGCGTCCCGGCGAGTTATACGAGTAGGCCGTTTCATAGTCCTTGTTGAACAGATTCTGGATTTGCGCCACCACGTACCACGCTTTCGTGATGTTGTAGCGCGCCGACAGGTTCACGATGCCGTAGCCGCCCAGCTCGCCGCTGCTGTCCTCGCGCGGGCCGCTCACGATCCACTCGCCGCCGACGCGCCATCCCGCGATGCTGCGATTCACCGCCAGCGAACCGAAACGCCGCGCGCGCCGCAAGAGGTCGACATCGTTGTCGAGGTCGACGGGATTTTGCAGCGTCAGCGACGCGCGCACGTCCGTCTTGCCGACATGCCCGCTCCACGATCCTTCGAGCCCCTGCACCTTCGCATGGCCGACGTTTTCGGCCAGGTAGATGCCGGGCGTCACCTGCGCGTAGTCGATCAGATTCGAATAGCGTGTCTGGTATACGCTCACACGCATCACGCCGAGCGCGCTCGACGCGTACTGCAACGCCGCTTCGATCGAGTGGCTGCGCTCCGGCTGGATCGACGGATTGCCGCTGATCGGATAGTACAGATCGTCGAAGCTCGGCGCGCGAAACGAATCCGCGTAGCTTGCGGTTGCCTTCCAGTGCCCGGTGATGTCGAAACCGTAGCCGAGATAGTAACTGTTCGCCCCGCCGAAATCGGAATACTGATCGTGGCGCATGTTGGCCTGAATCTGGTTGCGCCCGAAGCGTCCCGTATAGCCGACGAAGGCCGAATCCACGTGACGGCCCGGCGCGGCGAACGTATCGGAGTCGAGGCTCTGGTCGAGATGCTCGTAGCCGACCTGCAGCTTCTGCTGCGCGGCGAACGCGAAATCGTTCTGCCACGTGTACTGGCGATTGTCGGTATCGAAGCGGCCGTTGTATACGCCGTTAGTGTTCGACACGCTGCGGTCGTCGCCTTCGGCGACGATGAAGCGCGTGGTCCACCAGTCGGTGAGTTTGCCGTTTGCGAACACCGACGCCTGGCGCACCTTGCTGTACAGGTTATTCAGATCGGTCGGCACGCCGTATGCGTTGTCGTAGCTGTCGTTGCCGTTCGACTGGAAGTAGTTGACGCCGGCGTCCCATCGGTCGTTGAACTGGTGACGCAACGAAGCCGAGATGCTCTCGTTCAGATAGCCGTTCGCGTTCGGATTGGCGTTGGGCGCCTGCTGTGGATCGAGCGACGAAAAGCCGTCGTCCTTCGTGCGCGCAAGCGAGATGCTGAAGGTCGTGCGGCCGTCTTTATCCAAGGCGCCGTTCATGCCCGCCTGCTGCGTCTGCGTGTGATAGCTGCCGTAGCCGACCGAAAAGTTGAAACGCGGCGGATGGTCGCCGCCCTCTTTCGTGAACACCTGGACCACGCCGCCGATTGCGCCCGACCCGTATAACGCGGACACGTTGCCGTTCACCACTTCGACGTGATCGATCTGGTCGAGCGGAATCTGCCCGAGTTGCGGCGCGCCGAGACTCACCGAATCGACCCGCACGCCGTCGATCAGCAACAGCGTTTGGGTTGACGACGCACCGCGCAAATAGACGCTCGCCGTCGATCCAGGGCCGCCTGTGCGCGAGATTTGCGCACCGGGTGCGAGTTGCAGCAAGCCGGGCAAGTCGGTGGCTGTGGTGTCGGCGATATCCTGCTGGTCGAATAGCGAGGTCTGCGGAATCGCATCCGCGAGCGCTTGCGGCCCGCGTTCCGCGGTTACCACGACTGGCGACAACACGATGGACGATGCATTCACGAAGTCGGCATCCGCGTCGTTTGCGGACGCGGACGAAGACGGCGTGACAGGTGCAGCCGGAGATGTGGACGCAGCAGCGGACGATTCGGAGGACGACTCAGCGGACGACGCAGCAGCCTGAGCATGCACGAGGAGCGGCAAGCCCGCAAAAGCGACCAATGTCGCGCGGGCGATGGGGCACAGCATGGGATGGCATTCCTGTGAATAGCGGGCGCGGCCCGCTTCCCCGCAGGCCGATGCATAACGAGGCAACCCACGCCATTAACATTTTTGCGGGGGGCGTACCTCTCCCTCTGGCCGGTATCCGGGCTGGCGACACATCGATCCCGCCTTCCCACGCGTAACGCGCAGTGGCACACTCGCATGTTGAACTTCGAACACGCGTCGGGATCGACTTGCATGACGAATGCGGTCGCTTACCGTTGCGGGGGCAGCGCAGTTTCGCGAGTTCAGTTCAGATGAACGGCGCGTTCTGCTTCCCGTTTAACTGCGCGCACTGTTGACAAGCGCGCGCGGGCACCAGAGTGCGCGCAGTTTATGAGCGGGCTCGAAATGCGTCAAGAAAGGTTAATCCACGCGCCATCTGTTTCTGTAAAGTGCAGGTTATTGTCCGATGGGCGAGTACTTTTTCATCATATGGTCGGCAAAAGCCTGCACAAAGCGATGTTGTTACGTCTCGAAACGAGACAATTGTCGGAACCTGCAATATTCCGCGCTAAAATGCGATGTCTTTAGAGGACGCAGCACATGCTCACCGAACTCGAATCACTCTCACAAAATATCGGCAAGCTGATTGCGATCAGCCAGCGCCATCATGAAGCGCGGCTCGCGCTCGAAGAGCAACTCGCCCAGTCGCGTGCCGAAGCGGAAACCACCCGTGCCGAACTTGCCCAGTTGCGCGAAGAGCGCGATGCACTGCAAGCGGAACGCGACACGCTGTCCGCCAAGATCGACGACGCTCAGGTGCGCCTGAATGCGATTCTCGAAAAACTGCCGCGCGCACGTGCGAGCAGCGAGCCGGATAACCAGCTCGATCTGCTCGAGCCCGCTCAGCACGCAGTCGAAGCGGAGAGCGACGTTACCCGCCACGGAGAAAACGCATGACCAGCAAGCAGATCGAAGTCTCGATTCTCGACGTGCCCTATCGTCTCGCGTGCTCGCCGGAAACGGAAGGCGCGCTGCTCGAAGCGGTCGCCCGCGTCGACGCCGAAATGTCGAAGATCCGCAATAACAGCAACGTGCGCGGCACGGATCGCATTGCTGTCATGGCTGCGCTGTCGCTGGCATCGGAACTGCTTAGGCTGCAATCCAGCGTTCGACACGGAGAAGCATTTCCCGCTGAAGAAATCCGGCGTACAATGCAGCAAATGAACGAACAACTGGGTACTGTGATCGAGCAGTACAGCATGCAGTAACTATCTGCCGGCCGGTCCCGAGATCGGCTGCGGATTCAAACGAAGTACGCGAGCA
Organism: Paraburkholderia sp. RL18-085-BIA-A; assembly: GCF_046027075.1. Classification (NCBI taxonomy): domain Bacteria; kingdom Pseudomonadati; phylum Pseudomonadota; class Betaproteobacteria; order Burkholderiales; family Burkholderiaceae; genus Paraburkholderia; species Paraburkholderia sp. RL18-085-BIA-A. Next base: position 29,351 of record NZ_JARESU010000051.1, read on the forward strand.
AGCCTCGGCAAACGTTTGAGTTCAATCGTTTAAGCTTCATCGGTTTAGCTTCCCTGCCTGGTTCGCCAAGGTCATATATTCCTTGAACCAATGCCATGTGCACGGTTGCGGAAATTTGTAGCACGGGTGTGCGCGTCACTCTGTCTGATGTACCCGAAGTGTTGCTAACTGCGACCAATTCTGAACCCCCGGTTCAGGATGCCGGCCTAGCGGCTAAGGCGGGGACCTTATCTGGAACGGCATCGGACTTCGGTCCGGTGCCGTTTTTCTTTGGGCGTCGGTTTTCCTGGGCGTCTCATTGGCGATTCATTAGGCTGCGATTTTCTTCCGCATCGTCTAACCTCTAACGTTCAATTCGATTCATGCGCTACTGGCTAATGAAGTCCGAACCGGACGAAGCAAGCATCGACCATCTTGCCAATGCACCGCATCGCACATTGCCGTGGACCGGCGTGCGCAATTATCAGGCGCGCAACTTCATGCGCGACGTGATGCAGGTCGGCGACGGCGTGCTGTTCTATCATTCGAGCTGTCCTGAACCCGGCATTGCGGGGCTGGCGGAAGTCTCGTCCACCGCTTATCCGGACCCGACCCAGTTCGACAAGAAGAGCCCGTACTACGACGCGAAGTCGTCGCAGGAAACACCGCGCTGGTTGCTAGTCGACGTGGTGTTCAAGAAGAAGATTCCGCTGATTCCGCTTGCCGCGCTGCGCGAGCATGAAGAATTGCGCGACATGCGCGTGCTCGCCAAAGGCAACCGACTGTCGATCACACCCGTGACCGAAGCCGAATGGCGCTTCATTACCAAGCGGCTCGTTTGACGTTCTACAACGTTGAACATTTTGGCGAGCGAGCCGTTACGGCTATCGGCTGGGGTGTCGCGAATGATCGCAGTGCGCGGCAATGAATCCACTAGCACCCGCAATCGTAGCAGCCGCAATGTCACGAGCGACGCCGCCTTAAAGGAACCCAGCCCGGATCGCACGCGCCTAACGAAGCGAACCGCAAACGTCGTGCCACGGCACGGTGTCCGCGTCCCTCGGGTACAACCCCGTTCAAGCAAGGAGTTCAGCCATGACGAAAACAACCGCACGGGCACTCGCACTCGCTCTCGCGTGCACCACGCCTGTCGCGCTCGCACTGACCCCGGCCATGGCGCGCGCGCAAGGCGTGATGCAGTCGCAACCCTCGGGCGTGCTGTCGCTGAACGCGCAGGCCAGCGCGGAAGTGCCGCAAGACGTCGTCAATATCACGCTGTTTTACGAGCAGGAAGCCAGCGACCCTTCCACGCTCACCGCCACGCTGAATCAGCGCGCCGATTCGGCGCTGCAGAAAGCGCGTGGCGTGAGCGGCGTGACGGCTCGCACGGGTTCGTTCTCGATCTTCCCGTCCACCGATCGCGACGGGCGCATCTCCGCGTGGCGCGGCCGCACGGAAGTCGTGCTCGAATCACGCGACTTCGGCGCGGCGTCGAAGCTCGCCGGCCAGATGGCCTCGATCATGCAGGTCGGCAACGTGCAGTTCTCGCTGTCGCCCGAAGCGCAGCGCGCCGCCGAACAGAAGCTCACCGGCGAAGCGATCAAATCGTTCCGCGACCAGGCTGCGTCATCGGCGCAGGCGTTCGGCTTCAGCGGCTATTCGATTCGCGAGGTCAACGTCAATCACAGCGGCGTGATGCCGCGTCCCATGATGATGATGAGCGCGCGCGCGATGAGCGCCGACGCCAAGGGGATGGCGCCGATGTCGCTCGAAGGCGGCACGTCGACGGTGACGGTCAACGTATCGGGCTCGGTGCAGATGAAGTGACGCGCGTGGTTTTGCGGCGGGATCCGCGCGCCGCTGTGCTGCTGTAAAAGACAACGCCACGGCATGCCGTGGCGTTTTTCGTCGAGCACTGGCTACGATAATCCGTAAAGCCCAGTCCTTAGCTCGCGCTAACCGCTTGCGCCGGTTCGCGGCGCGCACGGCGATACGACCACACCAGCATGCCGATGCCCGCGAGAATCATCGGCAGCGACAGCCATTGGCCCATGGAAAGGCCCATCGCCAGCAGGCCGAGGAAGTCATCCGGCTCGCGCGCGAATTCGACCGTGAAGCGCGCGAGACCATAGCCGATCAGAAACACCGCGGAGATCGCGCCCATCGGCTTGGGTTTGCGCGAGAAGAAGAACAGCACGAAAAACAGCGCAACGCCTTCGAGCGCGATCTCATACAGCTCCGACGGATGCCGCGGAAGCATGTGATATTGCGCGAACACGTCATTCAGATGCCATTGCGCGGCCAGTTGCGGATGCGCGGCGAGCCAGGTGGCGTCGTCGGGCGCGGCGCCGGGAAACAGCATCGCCCACGGCGCGGACGGATCGGTCACACGGCCCCACAACTCGCCGTTGATGAAATTGCCGAGGCGCCCCGCCGCGAGCCCGGTGGGCACCATCGGCGCGACAAAGTCGGTGACCTGCAGCCACGAGCGTTTGCGCTGATACGCGAACAGCACCATCGCGAGCGTCACGCCGAGGAAGCCGCCATGAAACGACATGCCGCCCTCCCACACCTTGAAGATGTCGAGCGGATGCGTGAAATAAAAGCTCGCCTTGTAGAACAGCACATAGCCGAGCCGGCCGCCGAGTATGGTGCCGAGCACGCCGTAGAACAGCATGTCGTCGATGTCCTTGACGGTCCAGCCTTGCGCGGCGACGTACGGCAAACGCAGCCGCAGCCGGCCGACGACGATCGCCGCGACGAACGCGACGAGGTACATCAGTCCATACCAGCGCACGGCGAGCGGCCCCAGATGAATGGCAACGGGGTCGAAATTGGGGTGAATGAGCATCGTGTTGTTATGGGCAGTTCAGGTTCAGAAGCGGAGTTGTCCAACGAATTTTCAGGGACGGCCTGTGGCTCGCGCCCGTTCGGTCCATGCATTTGACGGTGCGGCCCGCGATCCGTTCGCGGCGTCGCCGCTAGACACGCGGCGCGACGGACTGCGCGTCGCCGGTGGCGGCGTGCGAACGCACGATGTCGATGAAACCGGCCAGCACCGGACTCACCTCGTCCGTGCGCCACACCAGCCCCGTTTCGATCGCGGGCACCGACTCGGACAGCGGCCGGTACACGACGCCAGTGCGGCGCAGATTACGCAACGATTGCGGCACCAGTGCGACGCCCATGCCGGCTGATACGAGGCTCACGATGGTTTGCATCTGGATCGCCTCCTGGCCGATCCGGGGTGCGACGCCCGCCACGCCGTAGCAATCCATAATGATGTCATAAAAGCCCGGCGCCAATCGTCTGGGGAAGATCACGAGCGGCGCGTCGGCGACATCGCGCAGGCTGACCGGCGTATCCAGCCACTCGGCGCGCGGGTCGGAGCCAACGTCGGCCCCGGCGGCGCTGGCCACGCGCGCCGCCATCTCCGTCGACATCGCGATCACCAGCGGCTCGCGCGCGATCGGCAGCCACGACAGCCGCGCGCTGTAGCGCGACGGCAGCGGCGCGATCGCGAGGCCGGCGTCGATGCGCCCGGCTATCAGCTCGTCCACCTGCACGTCGCTGGTGGCCTCGGTCAGTTCGAGCCGCACACGCGGATGGCGTGTGCCGAAATCGCGCAGCAGCGCCGGCAACAAGCCATAGTCCGCGGTGGAAACGAACGCCAGCGACAACACCCCCGCCTCGCCGCGCGCGAGGCTCTGCGCGAGCGGCCGCAGGCCCTCGGCGCTCGCCAGCAGGCGCTCGACCTCCGGCAGCAGATCGGCGCCGACCGGCGTCAACTCGACCGAGCGCTTGGTGCGCGCGAATAGCGCGACACCGAGCGTCTCTTCGAGCGCGCGGATGGCTTGCGACAACGGCGGCTGCGTCATCGAAAGACGCGCGGCCGCCCGCCCGAAATGCTTCTCTTCGGCGACGGTGACGAAATAGCGCAACTGGCGCAGGTCAGGGGTGGCAGGCAGCATCATTAATACATTTTACGACCTAATCTCGGCTGAATAATATATTGGACACACGCTTCGCAAAACTCCATCCTTGCCCAGCGAGCCGGAACTACACTGAACTGACGCGCTGACGAGTCCGCGCAGCCCCTGCATGACGGCCAGCCCGCAGCCCGGCTCAAAACAAGACAGATTGGAGATCCCCATGGCATACAACCGTCGTTCGAAGAACATCACGCAAGGCGTGGCGCGTTCGCCGAACCGCTCGATGTACTACGCGCTCGGCTACCAGAAGGACGATTTCGACAAGCCGATGATCGGCATCGCCAACGGCCACTCAACCATCACGCCGTGCAACGCCGGCCTGCAACGGCTGGCCGACGCGGCCGTGGTCGCGGTCAAGCGCGCCGACGCCAATCCGCAGATCTTCGGTACGCCGACCATCTCGGACGGCATGTCGATGGGCACCGAAGGGATGAAATACTCGCTCGTGTCGCGCGAAGTGATCGCCGACTGTATCGAGACCTGCGTGCAAGGCCAATGGATGGACGGCGCGGTCGTGATCGGCGGCTGCGACAAGAACATGCCGGGCGGCATGATCGGCCTCGCGCGCATGAACGTGCCGGGCATCTACGTGTACGGCGGCACGATCCGGCCGGGCAACTGGAAAGGCGCCGACCTGACGATCGTGTCGTCGTTCGAGGCGGTCGGCGAATTCACGGCGGGCCGGATGTCGCAGGAAGATTTCGAAGGGATCGAAAGAAACGCCTGCCCGTCCACCGGTTCGTGCGGCGGCATGTACACCGCCAACACGATGAGTTCGTCGTTCGAGGCGCTCGGCATGTCGCTGCTGTATTCGTCGACGATGGCCAATCCGGACGAGGAGAAGGTCGACTCGGCGGCTGAATCGGCGCGCGTGCTGGTCGAAGCGGTCAAGCAGGACCTCAAGCCGCGCGACATCATCACGAAGAAGTCGATCGAGAACGCCGTGGCGCTGATCATGGCGACCGGCGGCTCAACCAATGCCGTGCTGCACTATCTGGCGATCGCGCACGCGGCCGAAGTGGAGTGGACCATCGAGGACTTCGAGCGCATGCGCAAGAAAGTGCCGGTGATCTGCGACCTGAAGCCGTCGGGCCAGTACGTGGCAACCGATCTGCACAAAGCGGGCGGCATTCCGCAGGTGATGAAAATCCTGCTCGATGCGGGGATGTTGCACGGCGACTGCATTACCATCACCGGCAAGACACTCGCCGAAGAACTGAAGGACGTGCCGGGCAAGCCGCGCGCCGATCAGAAGGTGATCTTCCCGATCGATAAGGCGCTGTACGACGAAGGCCACCTCGCGATCCTGAAGGGCAACCTGGCCGAGGACGGCGCGGTCGCCAAGATCACCGGCCTGAAGAACCCGGTGATCACCGGCCCGGCCCGTGTGTTCGACGACGAGCAAAGCGCAATGGAAGCGATTCTGGCCGACAGGATCGTCGCCGGCGACGTGGTGGTGCTGCGCTACCTCGGCCCGAAGGGCGGGCCCGGCATGCCGGAAATGCTCGCGCCGACTTCCGCGATCATCGGCAAGGGCCTCGGCGAAAGCGTCGGCCTGATCACCGACGGCCGCTTCTCGGGCGGCACGTGGGGCATGGTGGTCGGCCATGTCGCGCCGGAAGCGTTCGCGGGTGGCACGATCGCGCTCGTGCAGGAAGGCGATTCGATCACGATCGACGCGCACAAGCTGCTGCTGCAACTGAACGTCGACGACGCCGAACTGCAGCGCCGCCGCGCCGCCTGGCAGCAACCGAAGCCGCGCTACACGCGCGGCGTGCTGGCGAAGTACTTCGCGCTGGCGCTGCCGGCCAACAAAGGCGCGGTGACGGGCTGAGCGCGCCCGGTAAGCTACGTAAAAGCGTATCGGAACACGAAGGAGCACAAAGGGGCGCACGGGAAACCGTGCGCCCCTTTCCTTCTATAATGCTCGCACCACGAGTCGGGCCCCTGCACCGACGGAGACCATAATGAAATCAATGTCGTATGTGGCGCTCGCGGCCGTGATGCTGGGCGCCATATTGAGCGCCGGCAGTCGGGCTGCGCATGCCGAGGCCTCCGCCGGCCTCGCGCTCGCCCAGCAGCAGAACTGCATGAGTTGCCATTCGGTCACGCGCTCCTTCATGGGACCGGCGCTGCACGAGGTCGCGGCGAAATATGCCGGACGCGAAGACGCCGCGCTTTATCTGAAGCACAAGATTCTGGACGGCAGCACGGGTGTATGGGGTCCGGTGCCGATGCCCGCGAATACGCAACTCACACCCGATCAGGCGGCCACGCTGGCGGCCTGGGTGTTGACGCTCAAATGAAACGGGCGCCTCGCTGAAGGCGCCCGCCGCAAACGTCCATCAGGACGCCGCTTCACACGATCAGCCGCGGCCCGAACGCCGCGCAAGCTCCTCTTCCACTGCTTCGCGAACCCAACCGGCCATTTCGCTTTCGAGCGTCAGCGCCACTTCGCGCGTGATCTGGCTGACGAGCACGGTGGTGTGCTCCTGCAACGCATCGCGGCAACGCGCCTCGATGACGCCGCGCCCATCGCCCGTGAGGAAACCCGCGAAGCGTCTGCGCAGACGTTCCGCGATCGCATCGGCGTCGAGATCCGCCTGCAACAACGCCGAGGATTCCGTGTCGCGACCGATATCCGGCGGCACGGTTGCGCCCGCTTCGAGCGGCGGGGCCGGTTCGGTGCGATCGAAGACGCCCGCCGAGACAGGCGCGGCTTCCAGCGCCGTCAGCGGTTCCGGCGCGAATGCGTGTGCGGGTCCGGGCTCGGTTCCGCGAGCGGCTTCGTGAGCGGGCTTTGGCGACAGAACGGGTTCAGGCGAGCGCGTCTCTTCCGGCGCAAGCACCGGCTGCGGTGCCAGCACGGGCTCCGCTTCCGCTGGCGGACGAGGTTCGTCCGCATGGGCCGGCTGCGGCGAGAACACCGGTTCCGTCTTGAATCCAGGTTCCCGCAGCGCATCGGGTCCTGCTGCCGTTTGGCCCTCCGGCGCCGGATGCGCCGGGGCCGCGCGGCCGGGGACGAGAATCTCGTGCAGAACCGGGATCGAGTTATCGTTGGGATCGGACACGTGCACTCTCCGTGTGTGAGTGGAAGGCTAAGCAGGCCGCCTGCACGCCGCATCCGTCAGTCAGCCAACGAACCCGGTGCACACGGCCCGCTCCAGGCCGAATGAAGCCTAGCTGCCTTGCTTGTAGTTGTTCAAAGCATAGCCGCGATCGCGATAGAAGCGATAACGCTCGCGCCCTGCAATCAGCTCGTCGTGTGTGTTACCGACTACTTCCAGCAACCTTTCGAAACGCGCGAATTGCGCGGGCACCGACGCGCCGAGATTGAGCAGCACCTGATGATGCGGCACGTCGTCGAGGTTCGTGGCCAGCACGATCGGCGTTTGCGCGGCGAGCGGCGTACCCGCCATGCAGTGCGGCACGAAGTCGAGCGGCGAGAAGGTCCACAGCTGCTCGTCGAAGGTCCGCAGGCGCGCGGGCTCGGCCAGCACGATGGTCGGCTGGTCCGCCTGATACGCCTTGCGGATCAGGCGGCACGCATACAGCAGCGAGTCACCGACGTTCGAGTGAAAATCGATTCTCGTCATCGGCGGCTCCGACCTGCTTTCGTCACTGCGCCCGCGGGCTTACTGCAATGCGTCATTGTGCGGCGCGACCGTCCGCGGCCCGACCGTCAGCGGCCCTGTCGATCAGGAACTGCGCGAGCAACGGCACCGGACGGCCGGTGGCGCCCTTCGCCGCGCCGCTCTTCCACGCGGTGCCGGCGATATCCAGATGCGCCCACGGGTACGAGTCGGTGAAGCGCGACAGGAAGCATGCCGCCGTCACGCTGCCCGCCGGACGGCCGCCGATGTTCGCGATATCCGCGAAGTTCGACTTCAGCTGGTCCTGGTACTCGTCGTCGAGCGGCAGGCGCCAGGCCGGGTCGGACGCTTCACGCGACGCATCGAGCAACTCGCCCGCCAGCGCGTCGTCTTTCGAGAACAGCCCGCTGTTGTGATGACCGAGCGCGATGATGCACGCGCCCGTGAGCGTGGCGATGTCGATCACCGCGGCCGGCTTGAAGCGCTCGGCATAAGTAAGCGCGTCGCACAGGATCAGGCGGCCTTCGGCGTCCGTGTTCAGCACTTCGATCGTCAGCCCCTTCATGCTGGTGACGATGTCGCCCGGCTTGGTGGCGGTCGCCGACGGCATGTTCTCGACCGCCGGAATGATGCCGACCACGTTGATCTTCAGGCCCATTTCGGCGACCGCACGCAACGTGCCAAGCACCGACCCGGCGCCGCACATGTCGTACTTCATCTCGTCCATGCCTTCGCCCGGCTTCAGCGATATGCCGCCCGTGTCGAACGTGACGCCCTTGCCGACCAGCACCACCGGCGCGGCCTTCGCGGCGGCGCCCTGGTACTGCAGCACGATGAACTGCGCCGGTTCGACCGAGCCCGCCGTGACCGACAGGAACGAGCCCATCTTGAGCGCCTCGCACTGCTTCTCGCCCAGCACTTCGATCTTCAGCTTCCAGTCTTTGGCGAGCTTCTTCGCGGTGTTCGCGAGGTAGGTCGGCGTGCAGACGTTGCTCGGCAGGTTGCCGAGATCGCGCGTCAGGTCCATGCCGCTGGCGAGCGCGGCGCCCTGCTTCGCGGCCAGCTTGGCGGCCTTTTCGTCGCCGGTGTTCACGCTGAAGACGATGCGTTTCAACGCGCGCGCCGGGTTGTCCGGCTTGCTCTTCATCTGCGTGAACTTGTAGGTCAGTTCGCGCAGCGCGAGGATCGCGGCGCGCACGCCCCAATCGGTCGAGCGTTCGAGCACCGGCAACTGGGCCAGCGTGAACGTGACCTGGACGATCTTGGTGCCGAGCAGCGCGCGCCAGGCGGCCCGCACGGCGTCGCCGTAAGCTTTCTGGTTGAAGGCGTCCTGCTTGCCGAGACCGACCAGCAGCACGCGCGACGCGCCGATGCCCGACACTTCATGCAGGGACAGCGTGGTGCCGGCCTTGCCGTCCATGTCGCCGGCCTTGATGATGCGTGTCAGCAGCCCCTTGGTGGCGGCGTCGATCTCAAGCGCGGCGCCCGAGAGCGTTTGCGACTCGAACACACCGATAACGATGCAATCGGATTTTCCGGTCAGGAAACCGTTTGACGAGCCTTTGGTCCAATCACAGGCTTTTATGCTAAAGTCCATCGCGCTTGTCCTCGGATAAAATCTGGGCTTAGGATGAAAGCCGCAATTATCCGCTATTTTTCCCGCGGCGGCTGCACCGGAGGCGTGATGGGAAGCAACCCGCACATCGCCGAGAGCGCCCCCTCTCGTCATCAATAATGATCTTCGAACGCTCCCTCCAGCGCGAACTCGCGTATACGGCTGGTGCCGTGTTCATGGTTCTCCTCACGCTCGTGCTGACGACGATGATGATCCGTATCGTCGGCTTCGCGGCCTCGGGCGAGATCGACCCGCGCGACGTGCTGGTCCTGATCGGCCTCACCGTGATCGGCTATCTGGCGATCATGCTCGTCGCGACGCTGTTCGTGTCGATCCTGTTCGTGCTCACGCGCTGGTACAAAGACTCCGAGATGGTCGTGTGGCTGTCCTCGGGTGTCAGCCTGACGCAGTTCATCAAGCCGATCGGTATTTTTGCCACGCCGATCATCATCCTCATCATGTTCTTCGTCTTCGTCGGCTGGCCGTGGTCGAACCAGCAGAGCAAGCTGATCCGCGCGCGCTTCCAGCAGCGCGATGAGGTTTCGCTGCTCGCGCCGGGCCAGTTCCGCGAGTCGGCCACCAGCCACCGGGTGTTCTTCATCGAGAAGATGTCGCCCGACCAGGGGCGCGTGGAGAACGTGTTCGTGACCAGCACGGAAGGCGGCAAGGTCAACGTGGTGGTGTCCAAGTACGGGCATACCGAGACGCACAAGAACGGCGACCGCTTCGTCGTGCTGGAAAACGGCCGCCGCTATGACGGCGAGCCTGGGCACCCCGACTTCCGCATCATGGAGTTCGAGCGTTACGGCGTGAAGATCCAGAGCCAGCCGGTCGTGAATACGCCGACCACCACCGGCACGCCCACGCTCACCTTGCTGCGCTACCCCACCAACGAAAACCTCGCCGAATTCGCATGGCGCGCGGGGCTGCCGCTGATCGCGATCAACCTGATGCTGCTCGCCATTCCGCTCGCGCACCAGAATCCGCGCCGCAGCCGCACCATCAATCTGGTGATGGCCGTGCTCATCTATCTGACGTATTCGAATCTGCTGAACGTGGTGCAGTCGTGGATCGAGCAGGGCAAGTTGTCGTTCGGGGTGGGGCTCGTGATCCTGCACGTCATCGTGGCGGCGATCGTCGCGTTCATCTTCTGGATGCGCGTGCGCAACCGTCCGCTCTTCACGCGGGCAATGTTCAGCCGTTCGCAGGGAGCCTGACCGATGCGCATCTATGAAAGGTATTTCGCGCGTCAGATCTATCTAACGTTCATCTTCATTCTGTTTGCGTTTTCGGGTCTGTTCTTCTTCTTCGACCTGATCAACGAACTGAATTCGGTCGGCCACGGCAACTACAAGTTCCAGTACGCGGTGCTGCGCGTCGCGTTGCAGACGCCGTCGCGCTTCTACGAAATCATTCCGGTCGCCGCGTTGATCAGCGCGATCTATGTGTTCGCGCAGATGGCGGCGAACTCCGAGTACACGATCTTCCGCGTCTCGGGCCTCGCCACCAATCAGGCGTTGCGCTCGCTGATGAAGATCGGCATTCCGCTCGTGTTCCTCACGTATCTGATCGGCGAAGTGGTGGGTCCGTACACGGATCAGCTATCGGAGCGCGTGCGGCTCGAGGCGCTGGGCTCGTCGGTGTCGAGCAACTTTCAGTCAGGCGTGTGGGTGAAAGACACGCTGACCGCGCGCGCGGACGGCCAGCAGGTGACGCGTTTCGTGAACGTCGGCGAGTTGAGGCCCGACGCGACGATCGCCAACGTGCGGATTTACGAATTCGATTCGAAGTTCCGTCTGTCGAACGTGCGCATCGCGCAAAGCGGCCGGTTTCAGCCGCCGGGCCATTGGCAACTGACGGGCGTGACCGATACGCAACTGATCGACGTCGCCCCTCCTTCCGGCACGCCGGCCGATGCACTGAATCCGGTGTATCGCGCGAAGCAGGTGTCGTTGCCGGAGTATTCGCTGCGCTCGGAACTGACGCCGCAGATTCTGTCGGTGCTGCTGGTGTCGCCGGACCGGATGTCGATGTTCAACCTGTTCCGCTACATCCAGCATTTGACCGAGAATCACCAGGACACGCAGCGCTATGAAATCGCGCTGTGGCGCAAGCTGCTGTATCCGTTCGCGGTGTTCGTGATGCTGGTGTTGTCGCTGCCGTTCGCGTATCTGCATACGCGGGCTGGCGTGGTCGGCGTGAAGGTGTTCGGCGGCATCATGCTTGGGATGAGTTTCCAGCTGTTCAACACGCTGTTCTCGCATATCGGCACGTTGAATACGTGGCCCGCGCCGTTGACCGCGGCGACGCCGGGGTTGGTGTACCTGGTGCTCGGGCTGGTCGGGCTGAAGTGGGTTGACCGCCATTAGGAGCGCATGTCATGGCGACGCACGGGCTGGTTCTGTTTGGGCATGGCGCGAGGGATGTGCGCTGGCGCGAGCCTTTCGAGCGGCTCGCGCAGAAGCTTAAAGCGGTGCGTGCGACGGGCGATGCGGCCGGGCCGGTGACGCTGGCGTTTCTCGAGTTGATGGAACCGGATCTGCCCACCGCCGTGGGTGGGCTTGTTACCCAAGGCTGCGATGTGATTACCGTCGTGCCGGTGTTCTTTGGGCAAGGCGGCCATGTCAGGAAGGATTTGCCTGAGGCGATCGAGCGGTGTCGCGCGCTGCACGCGGGCGTCGAGATCAGGTGCGCGGTGGCGGTCGGAGAGGACGAAGCGGTTCTCGATGCGGTCGCGCAGTATTGCTTGCGGCAGGTTTGATTCCTGTCGTCTTTGCTTAGGCTGTGGCTCTGGCAGACGTGGTCTGCCACGTTATCACCAGACGGCCGCGGAGCGAGTGGCGGTCTGCGCCCATTCAAGCCGGTTACCACCAAGCGATTTCGCGCGATATAACGCCTGGTCGGCGGCTGCCAGCAGGTCGGCCAGAGCAGGCGTTTCGCTTTCGGACTGGGCAAGGCCAACGCTAACCGTGGCCTGTACCGCGACGCCGTCAACCCTGTGAGCGATGGTCCGGGCGAAACGCGTGACAACGGCTTCGCCCACCACTTTGGCGCGCGGACCATCATGATCGGGCAACAAAGCCACGAACTCTTCTCCCCCAATGCGGGCGAGAATCGCCTCCGGCCCCACCACGCTCCGCACAACTTCCGCAAACGACTTCAGAACCTCGTCCCCGGCCTTGTGACCGTAGCGATCATTGATCGTTTTGAATTGATCGAGGTCGAACGCGAGCAGTGAAAGTGGCCGGCGCGCTCCCGCATCGCGGATGACCTGCGCGCCCTCTTCAAAGAACCACCTGCGATTGCCGAGATGGGTCAGATAATCCGTTTGGGATTCCCGCAAAAGCTGGCCGTGAGTTTCCTCGCGGATTAGCCGCAGCAACGTCATCGGCAGAATGACCGAATACAGGACGCCCTCGTACATCGTGACCTTGCCGGCGATCGACAGCATGTCCGGCCCATACATGCTCACCAACCAAGGCAGGATGAATGCCCGGAACGCATAAAAAAGCGCATGGATGGCCGTCACCCACACGACGATGTGCCGGGATTGCACCCATTTCATCCCGTCGCTGCGCAGCAGCTCGCGAGACGTCATGCCGGAAGCCACTGCGATGGGTATCGCGCTGACATAGTTCCACACGGTATCCTGCCAGCGCGCGCCCACCACCCACGTCAGCGCCAGCAGGACCAGCAGACCTGTCGAAACCGCGCGGTATTGCCGGCCGCTCAAGGATGCGACGCCGTGCAGGACCAGAAGATATCCGCCGACGATGATGAGATTACTAATGGCAGCGCCTGACGCACCGGGCAGCACGCTACGCAATGTCGCTGCCGCACAGCCGATCGCAAGCGTCGTGTATCCCGCTGCCAGTATTCTCAACTCCCTGCTGCGCTTGGGATGAGCGCGATGCTCCCAGAACGTCATTCCGGCGCTGGCAAGAAGAGTTCCGATAGAGAGGAAGTAAAGGGTGAGAAGGTCGACGTGCATTGCTGGCGTAAGGGCTCTACGCCGATAGATATATAACGGCGGCAGCCGGATTCTACGCTGAAAAATATGACAGCACGACCGTGAATGGACTTCGGCGGTCGATGCATTCAGTGGATGACCGTTCGATCCGGCGCGATCCCAATTGCGATCATTCAGGGACGCAGGAACACGTACGGAATAGGAAACCGGCGCGGCAGAATCACAACCTCAACCGCCGCGCAGGCAACAACAAAAACTCAGGCAGCCACCAACATCCCATCCGCCGAACGAACCACCTTGAGTTGCCGGGCAGCGAACGCCTCACCGATCATCAGCAAGCTAGGCTGCGAAGCATCGACCCAGCGCAGCGCGTCGCCCGCGGCAAGCTCCTCGAGCGTGAGCGTGAGCATGCGCTCGCGTTCCGTGCTGCAAGCCTCGACAATCGCCACCGGTGTGGAAACGGGCTTGCCGGCGTCGATCAACTGTTGCGCAATCTCAACGCCACTATCGCGGCCCATATAAAACACCAGTGAATCCGCGTTCACCTGCTCGCGAATCTCCTCAGACCCGGGCGCACGGCTGAACGTAGCTAGCGCGACGCTGCGCGACACGCCCCGTAGCGTCAACGAACGCTTCAGCGAAGCCGCGCTCGCTAGCGCCGCGGTAATCCCGGGCACCACCTCATACTCGATGCCCGCCGCTTCCAGCGCCCGCATTTCTTCATCGGCGCGGCCGAACAGCATCGGGTCGCCGCCCTTCAGACGCACCACCACATCGTGTTCCAGAGCGGCATCCACGATCTGCTTGTTGATGAACTGCTGCGCGGTCGACAGTTGGCCGCAGCGCTTGCCCACCGCAATGCGCCGCGCGCGTGCCGGCGCATAGTCGAGCATGGCGGGCTCGACCAGCGCGTCGTGCAGCACGACGGCGGCGGCGGCGAGGAGCCGCGCGCCACGCACCGTAATCAGATCCGCGGCACCTGGCCCTGCGCCGATCAAATAAACCTTACCCATTTGCATCAACCCGTTTGGTTAGGGCGCCAGCATAGCGCAGCAATGACGCGGCGCGCCGTAATACCTCGCCGCGCGCCTATCGCCCGCTTACGCCGAAAACGCCCGGATCATCCCGGCCGCGACGGTGTGGTGCGTCGCTTCGTCGATCAGCACGAATGCGCCCGTGCCCTGATGCGAGTCGTACACGTCGCACACCAGCGGCTTTTGCAACGTCAACGCGACGCGGCCGATGTCGTTCATCGCGAGTTCCTTGCGATCGGTCGCCTGTGACAGCGTATGCACGTCGAGCACTTCCTTGATCGCACCGATCCGCGCGAATACCGTGGTGGTGGTCTGCTTCAGCAGATACTTGCGCTGCGTCGACAGCGGCGTGTCGTCGAACCAGCACAGGTCCGCTTCGAGCTTCTTCGCCGGCTCCGGCGCCGCTTCACGCAGCACGAAGGTGTCGCCGCGCGACACGTCGACGTCTTCCGCGAGACGGATCGTCACGGTCTGACCTGCAAACGCGCGGTCCACCGCTGCCGTGCCGCCCACCACCGGCGCGATGATCTCGGCAACCGTCGCTTCGCGATTGGCCGGCAGCACGACGATCGTGTCGCCGAGCTTCACTTCCCCGGCTTCGACGCGGCCCATGTAGCCGCGGAAATCGTCGGCCTGGCTGCCGTCCTGGCGCGCCACCCATTGCACCGGGAAACGCAGCGCCTGACCGGTCGGAATCTCGACCGGCAGCGCTTCGAGCAGGTCCAGCAGCGGCTCGCCCGCATACCACGGCATGCTCTCGCTCGCCGTCACGATGTTGTCGCCCTTGAGCGCCGACACCGGCACGAAACGCACGTCGGTCAGACCCAGCTGACGCGCGAGTTCGACATACGCCTCGCGAATCTCGTCGAAACGCGCTTCGCTGTATTTGACCAGATCCATCTTGTTGATCGCGACGATCACGTGCTGCAAGCCGAGCAGCTTGACGATCGCGCTATGACGCTTGGTTTGCGGCAGCAGTTGCGCGACGCCGTCGACGAAGCTCACGCGCGTTGCGTCGACCAGGATGATCGCCGCGTGCGCGGTCGACGCGCCCGTCACCATGTTGCGGGTGTACTGCTCGTGGCCCGGCGTGTCGGCAATGATGAACTTGCGCTTGGCCGTGGCGAAATAGCGGTACGCGACGTCGATCGTGATGCCCTGCTCGCGTTCGGCTTCGAGGCCGTCGGTCAGGAGCGACAGATCGATTTCGTCGCCGACGGTGCGCTTGTTCTTCGCGCGCGACAACGCCGAGAGCTGGTCGCTCAACACAGCCTTGCTGTCGTACAGCAGGCGGCCGATCAACGTGCTCTTGCCGTCGTCGACGCTGCCCGCGGTGATGAAACGCAGCACGCCGAGGTCTTCTGGTTGATGAATACCACTCATGAATGTCTTACCCCTGTGTCGACCAGAGTTAGCGCTTCAGCGCTTACTCTGGTCCCATGCAACTTGTTGCGGTCTACAGGAGTTAGTGCAAAGCACTGACTCCGGTCCCATGCTTGCTTAGAAATAACCTTGCTTCTTACGCTGTTCCATCGCGGCTTCGGAAACCTGATCGTCCATCCGCGTCGCGCCGCGTTCCGTGATTTCGGTCACGGCCGTTTCGGCGATGATCTTCTCGACATCGTCCGCATCGCTTTCCACCGGGCACGTGCAGCTTATGTCGCCGACGGTGCGAAAACGCACCAGCGCGCTTTCGCTGACTTCGCCTTCACGCATCGGCGTGATCGGCGTGACCGGCACCAGCAGACCGTTGCGGCGCACGATCTCGCGTTGATGCGCGTAATAGATCGACGGCAGTTCGAGTTCTTCGCGGGCGATGTACTGCCACACGTCGAGTTCGGTCCAGTTCGAGATCGGGAACACGCGCAGGTGTTCGCCGTTATGCAGACGCGCGTTGTACAGGCTCCACAGTTCCGGGCGTTGCGCCTTCGGGTCCCATTGGCCGAACTCGTCGCGAAACGAGAAGATGCGCTCTTTCGCACGGGCCTTCTCTTCGTCGCGGCGCGCGCCGCCGATCAGCGCGGTATAGCCGTATTGTTCGATGGTTTCGAGCAGCGTCACGGCCTGCGCGGCGTTGCGCGAATCAGTTTCGCGGCGCAGACGCACGGTGCCCCGCTTGATCGAATCTTCGACATGACCCACCACCAGTTCCGCGCCAATTTCTTGCGCGCGGCGATCGCGGAAGTCGATCACTTCGCCGTAGTTGTGGCCGGTGTCGATATGCACGAGCGGGAACGGCAGCACGGTCTTGCGATTCGCGCCGATGCCGAAGGCCTTCAGCGCGAGGTGCAGCACCACCACCGAATCCTTGCCGCCCGAGAACAGCAGCGCGGGCTTGCTGCATTCGGCGACCAGTTCGCGCAGGATGTGAATCGACTCGGCTTCGAGCCAATCGAGGTGATCCATCCGGTTCGCCGTGTTGGCAAGCGGGGCGTTGACAGTGGAATCGAGCGTGGTGCTCATATCTGGGTCCTTCGTTGATTCGCCCGGCGAGCGGTTGCTCGCCTTGGCGAAAGTATTCAAATCAGTAAGTGCGCGGTATGTGCGGCGTTCGGACTGCAAGCCAAGGCTTCCGTGTACGAGACCTCAGGCCGAAGCGTTTTCGCTGCGCTCGACCGCAATCGGGGTAATCGTCGTGATGTGCAGTCCGCATTCCTTCGTGTCGCGCGACTCCCACCACCAGCGCCCCGCGCGGCTGTCTTCGCCGGGACGGATCGCGCGCGTGCACGGCTCGCAGCCGATGCTCGGATACCCGCGCGCATGCAACGGATTGACCGGCACGTCGAACGCTTTCAGGTAATCCCACACCTCGGCCTCGGTCCAGTCCGTCAGCGGATTAAACTTGGCGATGTTGCGCGCGGCGTCGTGCTCTTCCTCGTGCAGTTCGGCACGCGTCACCGACTGCTCGCGGCGCTGGCCCGTCACCCATGCACCGACATCCGACAGCGCGCGGTTCAACGGCTCGACCTTGCGGATTTCGCAGCAGCGCTTGCGCAGATCGACGCTTTCGTAGAACGCGTTCAGACCATGCGAGCCGACGTATTCCTCGACCGCCGCAGCCTGCGGATGGAACTGTTCGATCTCGTAGCCATAGCGCTCTTTCACGCGATCGAGCATGCCGAGCGTTTCCGCGTGCAAGCGGCCCGTGTTCAGCGAGAAGATGCCGATCTTCACGCCGCGCGACAGGATGGCATGCGTAAGCAGCATGTCTTCCGCGGCGAGGCTGCTGGCGAGCTTCACGTTCGCGTGACGCGCGGCGATCGAGTCGAGCAGCGCGTCCAGGCGCTCGACCTTCGCTGCGAGTTCCGGCGTGAGCGTGTGCACGTCGCTCATACCGACGCCTTTTGCAGTTCACCCGCCTCGCGGCGACGGAACAGCGGCGACGAATTCACCGCGCCCTGATAGTTGAAGCTGAATTCGTCAAACGCCTTCAGCGCATCGTTGAAGTCCTTGTCCGCGCGCAGCGCATACGCGTCGAAGCCGCAGCGGAACATGAACGTGATCTGATCGCGCAGCACGTCGCCGATCGCGCGCAGTTCGCCCTTGTAGCCATAACGCTCGCGCAGCAGGCGGCCGATGCTGTAGCCACGGCCGTCGCGGAACACCGGAAAATCCACGGCGATCAGCGCAATCTTGTCGAAGTCGGCGACGATATCAGCCGGTTCGCTGTCCGGCGCGAGCCACACGCCGATCTCAGCGGCACTGCGCGATGCAGCGAGCGCTTCACGCTCAGCCTGCCACAACGCGAGCGGCACCAACACCTTGCCGGCCGGCAACTCGTTCACCGCGGGCAGCGCGCCGTCTTCCGCCGGACGCACAACGGTCCAGTCATCGTTGACGATTGCGCGGTTCTTGATGATAGAAGCCATCTGTTCAGTATCCTTTTCGCGGTTACGCGTGAGCCGGTTGACGCGAGGCGTACACGCGTTCCTTGAACGGAGTGATGCCGATGCGGTTGTACGTTTCGATGAAGCGCTCGCCTTCCTGGCGGTTCTCCACGAAGGTGTCGATCACCTTGCTCATCACGTCCGGCATTTCTTCCGCCGAGAACGACGGGCCGATCACGCGGCCGAGGTGCGCGCCGGTGGCGCCCGTGCCCTGCTCGCCGCCGAGCGTCACCTGGTACCATTCCGAGCCGTCCTTGTCGACGCCGAGAATGCCGATGTTGCCGACGTGGTGGTGACCGCACGCGTTGATGCAGCCCGAGATGTTCAGCGACACGTCGCCGAGGTCGTACACGTAGTCGAGATCGTTGAAGCGTTCCTGGATCGCGAGCGCGATCGGAATCGACTTCGCATTCGCGAGCGAGCAGAAGTCGCCGCCCGGGCACGCGATGATGTCGGTCAGCAAACCGATGTTCGGCGTCGCGAAACCTTGCGCCTTGGCCTTTTCCCACAGCGCGAACAAGTCGCGCTTCATGACGTTGGCAAGGATCAGGTTCTGTTCGTGCGATACGCGGATTTCACCGAACGAGTACTCGTCGGCCCAATCGGCGACTGCTTCCATCTGCGTGTCGGTGGCGTCGCCGGGGGCGATGGTGGTCGGCTTCAGCGACAACGTCACCGATGCGTAGCCCGACACCTTGTGCGGCCGCACGTTACGCTCGACCCAGCGCGCGAACGCGCGGCTTTCCAGCAGATGCTTTTCGTACGATGCGTCGGTGTCCGGCAGCTTCTCGTAGGTCGGCGGCTGGAAGCACTGGACCACGCGGTCCACTTCCGCCTGCGTGAGCGTCGACGGGCCGTCCTTCAGGTGCTGCCACTCTTCTTCGACCTGCGCCGAGAACTTCTCCGGGCTCAACGCCTTCACGAGAATCTTGATGCGCGCCTTGTACATGTTGTCGCGGCGGCCGTAGCGGTTGTACACGCGCAGCACGGCTTCGCAGTACGTCAGCAGGTGCTGCCACGGCAGATCGCGGCGGATGATCGCGCCGATAATCGGCGTACGGCCCATGCCGCCGCCGGCCAGGATGTCGGCCACCAGCTCGCCCTGCTCACTCCTCCTCAGATACACGCCCATGTCGTGAATCTGCACGGCCGCGCGGTCTTCCTTCGAACCCGACACGGCGATCTTGAACTTGCGCGGCAGCCACGCGAATTCCGGATGGAACGTCGACCATTGGCGCAGGATTTCCGCCCACGGACGCGGATCGACCACTTCGTCCGGCGCGACGCCGGCGAACTGGTCGGCGGTGATGTTGCGGATGCAGTTGCCCGAGGTCTGGATGCCGTGCATCTGCACCGCGGCGAGCTTGCGCAGGATTTCCGGCGTCTCCTCGAGCTTGATCCAGTTGTACTGGATGTTCGAGCGCGTCGAGAAATGGCCGTAGCCGCGGTCGTGCTCCCGCGCGATCTGCGCGAGCACGCGCATCTGGTCGCTGCGCAGGTTGCCGTACGGAATCGCAATGCGGTGCATGTACGCGTGGCGCTGGTAGTACAGGCCATTCTGCAGGCGCAGCGGACGAAACTCCTCTTCGCTCAATTCGCCCGACAAGCGGCGGCGAACCTGATCGGCGTATTGCGCGACTCGTTCATCGACGATGGTCTGGTCGTACTGATCGTATTGGTACATTCGGGGACCCCAATTTTTTTGGCTGATACACGGCGGTCCGGTTCCGCCGCGCCTTGAACATCTCTCTTAGTCAGCAACCGCAAAGGAGCGTTTAGACCCATCTCTCATTTGCTTATGACAAATACAGATATCCATATTGAAAAAGATGCACAGATCGTAATAAACTCGCCTTATATTTCAAACGACTAAAAAATTCTTTTTATATGCGGAGAGGTTATATATGAACCTGCATCAATTCCGCTTCGTCCGCGAGGCTGTGCGGCAAAACTTCAACCTCACCGAGGCTGCCAAGGCGCTGTTTACCAGCCAGCCGGGCGTTTCCAAGGCGATCATCGAGCTCGAAGACGAGCTGGGCGTCGAAATCTTCACGCGCCACGGCAAGCGTGTGCGTTCGCTGACCGAACCGGGACGCATCATTTTGCAGTCGGTCGAGAAGATACTGCAGGAAGTCGAGAGCCTCAAGCGCGTCGGTAAAGATTTCGCGGCGCAGGATCAGGGCAATCTGGTGATCGCCGCGACCCACACCCAGGCGCGCTACTCGCTGCCGGCCGCGATTGCCGAGTTCAAGAAACGCTTCCCCAAGGTGCACCTTTCGATCCTGCAAGGCAGCCCGACCCAAGTCGCCGAAATGGTATTGCACGACCAGGCCGATCTCGCGATCGCCACCGAAGCAATCGCCAACTATAAGGAACTGGTGTCGCTGCCCTGCTTCCAGTGGCACCACATCGCGGTGATGCAACCGGACCATCCGCTGCTCGAGCGCAAACTTTTGTCGCTGGATGATCTGACCCAGTATCCGCTGATTACGTATGACAATGCGTTCGCGGGCCGCACCAAGATCAATGAGGCGTTCCGCCTGCGCGCGCTGCATCCGGACATCGTGCTGGAAGCAATCGACGCCGACGTGATCAAGACCTATGTGGAGCTGGGGCTCGGGGTGGGCATCATGGCGGATATCGCGTTCAACGCCGAGCGCGACCGCCATTTGCGCGCGATGCCGGTCGGCCACCTGTTCGGCAGCAACGTGACGCGCGTCGCGCTGAAACAGGGCGCCTATCTGCGCAGCTATGTGTATACGCTCGTCGAACTGCTGTCGCCGAGCATGAACCGCAAGCTGATCGAACAGGCGCTCAAGGGCGAACACGAAACCTACGAACTTTGACATCACCACGCTTCCTGCTACGGAGACCCTCCTCGATGAAGTCGCATAAAAACAAACTTCGCGGCGTCGCCGCTCTCGGCGCGCTGTTGCTCGCCACCGCTGCCCATGCCGACCTGAAGGTCGGCATCGATCTGTCGAGCACCGGCCCGGCGGCCGTGATTGGCATCACCAGCAAGAACGCGATGCTGATGTGGCCCGCGACGATCGCCGGCCAGAAAGCCGACTACATCTTCCTCGACGACGCGTCCGACCCCGGCGCGGCCGTGCGCAACATCCGCAAGCTGATCAACGAGGACCACGTCGACGTGATCGTCGGCCCGAACATCACGCCGGCCGCGATGGCCGCGCTCGACGCCGTCGCCGAAAGCCAGACGCCGATGATCACGCTGATCGGCTCGGCCAGCGTGGTGGAGCCGCAGGAAGGCAAGAAGGTGTGGGCCTACAAGATGGCGCAAACCGACAGCGCGATGGCCGATGTGATGACGCGCTACATGTCGAACCACAACGTGAAGACGGTGGGCTTCATCGGTTTCGCGGACGGCTACGGCGAGAGCTGGCTCAACGAGTTCAGCAAGTTCGCGGCGCTGCGCCATATCCAGCTGGTCGCGACTGAGCGCTATAACCGCACGGATGCGAGCGTGACCGGTCAGATCCTGAAGCTGATGGCCGCCAGGCCCGACGCGATCCTGATCGCCGGCGCCGGCACGCCGACCGTGCTGCCGCAGCGCACGCTGATCGAACGCGGCTACAAAGGGCCGATCTATCAGACCCACGGCATCGCCACGCCGGAGTTCATCAAGCTGGGCGGCAAGGACGTGGAAGGCACGCTGTTCCCGACCCAGCCGGTCGTGGTCGCGCGCACGCTGCCGGCCGATCATCCGGCGAAGAAGGCGGCGCTCGCGTTCACCAACGAGTATGAGGCGAAGTACGGCGCGGGCAGCGTGACGCAGTTCGCGGGCGATGCGGCGGGCGTGTATCCGCGTTTGCAGGACGCAGTGGCGCGCGCATTGAAGACTGCGCAGCCGGGCACGCTGGCGTTCCGCGTCGCGTTACGCGACGAACTGGAGCACGCGCACGAACTGGTCGTGCCGAACGGCGTGGTCACCACGAGCCCGAAGGACCACGTCGGTCTGGACCAGCGCGCGAGCGTGATGGGCACGATCAGGAATGGCAAGTTCGTCTATCTGAGTCAATAAGCCGCCGAGGCCGAAGGCCGCCACGCCGCGCACCGGGCGCGACGTGGCGGCGGCGAAATTGTTAAAGTAGCAGTCTCTCCCGATCAGCAGTCCCACACCATGCGCACCACCCGAGCCATCCACGCTGTCGAACGGCTGAAAACGCGCAGCGGCAACCCGCAGTTCGCCGCAATCAGCCTGTCCGGCGGCCTGTTCTATCTGGTCGACAAATCGAGCGGCACCGACAAGAAAGTCTCCGATCCATTGACGCTCGACGACTTCGTCAAGTTCGTCGATGCGTTCGGTCCGCAAAAACCCCGCAAGGCGAGCAAGCTCGATATCGCGTTCGAAGAGCAGATCAAGAAGAGCAAGGGCGGGTGACGCGGGCTTGAACGTTGTATTGCTTCAAGCCCCGTCAACCTCACGCCACTGCCCGTCCGCCGCGCTGCTCGCGAGCACCGCATCAATGAAGCGCAGGCCGGCCACACCGTCGTCCACTGTCGTAAGCAGAAGACTTTCCGCCGGCAACGCGTGACCTTCGTTCAATGCTTCGATCTGCAACGCCGCGTCCTTGTACAACTGCGCGAACGCTTCCAGATACCCTTCGGGATGCCCTGGCGGCACACGCGTCGCGTGCGCGGCGAGCGCGCTTTTCACCCGCCCTCGCGTCAGCCGCTCGGTCAACCCGCCCAACGGCGTGAACCACAATTCGTTCGGCTGCTCCTGATCGAAAGCGAGGCTCGCCTTCGTTCCATAGACCCGCAGCCGCAGCGCATTCTCCGCGCCGCTCGCCACCTGGCTCGCCCATAACATGCCGCGCGCGCCGTTCGCATAGCGCAGCATCGCCTGCACGTGATCGTCGATACGCCGTCCGGGTACGAAGGTATGCAGCTCCGCCGACAGCGCCCGAGGCGTCATCCCTGTGACGAAGGCCGCAAGCTGATACGCGTGCGTGCCGATATCGCCGAGACAGCCCGCCGGGCCCGCCAGCGCAGGGTCCGTGCGCCAGCCGGCCTGCTTGTTCGCGCCACCTGTCTCGACCGGTTCGGCCAGCCAGTCCTGCGCGTATTCGACCTGCACCACGCGGATCTCGCCCAGCTCGCCGCGCTCGACCAGCTCGCGCGCATGACGCACCAGCGGGTAGCCGGAATACGTATGCGTGAGGGCAAACAGCTTGCCCTTCTCGCGAGCGAGCTTCGCGAGCGCTTCGCCTTCGGCTAGCGAAATCGCCAGCGGTTTGTCGCACACCACGTGGATGCCCGCTTCGAGAAACGCCGTCGCCACCGGCGCATGCAGATGATTCGGCGTGACGATCGCGACCGCGTCGATGCCGTCGTCGCGGGCGGCTTCGGCGCGCGCCATCTCGCGCCAGTCCGCGTAGCTGCGCGCGATGCCGGCCTCGGCGGCGCTCGCCTGCGCACGCTGCGGGTCGGACGACAACGCGCCCGCCACCACTTCGAAACGATCATCGAGCCGCGCGGCGATCCGGTGCACCGCGCCAATGAACGCGCCCTGGCCGCCGCCGACCATGCCCAACCTGAGCCTTCTTTGTCGCATCGCCTTCACTCCTTTTGCGTTTGACCGCCGCGCAGCTCGCGTGGGCAGGCCGCGCTGCCAGGTCGCGTGCTACTTCGCATCGCTGCTGCCTCTCTGCCGTGCAATCCGCGCCGCAAAACTGTCGTCAGAGACCTAGCACGCGCTTCAACTGCGCATCGTCGACACCGCTGCCCGCGAAATCATCGAACGCATGTTCGGCGACGCGAATGATGTGCCGCCGAATGAACTCCGCGCCTTCGCGCGCGCCGTCGTGTGGATGCTTGAGCGCACACTCCCATTCGAGCACGGCCCAGCCCGGAAAATCGAACTGCGCCATCTTCGAGAAGATCGCGCCGAAGTCGATCTGTCCGTCGCCGAGCGATCTGAAGCGTCCCGCGCGTTCGACCCAGCCGCTATACCCGCCATACACGCCTTGCTTGCCGCTCGGCCGAAACTCCGCGTCCTTCACATGAAACGCCTTGATGCGCTCGTGATAGATGTCGATGAACGCAAGATAGTCGAGCTGCTGCAACACGAAATGGCTCGGGTCGTACAGGATGTTCGCGCGCGCATGCTGCTTCACCGCATCCAGAAAGCGCTCGAAGGTCACGCCGTCGTGCAGGTCTTCGCCCGGATGCAATTCGTAGCACACGTCCACGCCGGCCTCGTCGAACGCATCGAGAATCGGCGTCCAGCGGCGCGCGAGTTCGTCGAACGCCGTTTCGACGAGTCCCGCCGGACGTTGCGGCCACGGGTACAGATACGGCCACGCCAGCGCGCCGGAAAACGACACGTGCGTGCTCAAGCCCAAACGTCGCGACGCCTTGGCCGCGAACTTCATCTGCTCGACCGCCCACTGCGTGCGCGCGGCGGGGTCGCCTCGCACCTGCGGCGCGGCGAAGCCGTCGAACAGCGTGTCATACGCGGGATGCACGGCGACCAGCTGGCCTTGCAGATGCGTCGACAGTTCGGTGATCGTCACGCCCGCGTGGTCCGCGGTCTCGCGCAATTCGTCGCAATAGGTTTGACTGTCCGCCGCCTGTTCCAGATCGATCAGGCGCGCGTCGCACGGCACCTGAATCCCCTTGAAGCCGAGACTCGCGGCCCAATGCGCCAGATGCGCCAGATTGTCGAACGGCACCTCGTCGCCCATGAACTGCGCGAGAAAGATGGCCGGCCCTTTGATGGTTTTCATCGTACGGTTCCTCGAACGATCGCGCGCGGGCCACGTCCATGCAGCGAGGACGCCGCCCGCGCGCTCCACACGCCGCTCAGAACGGCGAGTCCGGAAAATAGAACTGCTGCGCGTTTTCCTTCGTGATCAGCACCGACGGAATGATCGTGGTCGGCGGCAGCTTCTCGCCCTTCAGACGCGCCTCGGCGGTCAGCTTGATCGCGTCGTAGATGAATTTCGGCGAGTACGACACGTCGGCCTTGATCATCGGCGCGCCGTCCATTACGTTTTTCACCATGCCCTTCGAGCCGGCGCCGCCGAACACGATCTTGATGTCGTTGCGCTTGGCCTGGTCGATCGCCTTGATCACGCCGACCGCCATGTCGTCGTCGGCGGCCCACACGGCGTCGATGTGCTTGAAGCGCGTCAGGTAGTCCTGCATCACCTTGAACGCGTCGTCGCGATTCCAGTTCGCGTACTTCGCGTCAAGAATCTTGATGCCGGGATAATTCTTCAGCACGCCGGTGAAGGCGGCCCAGCGTTCGTTGTCGAGCGTGGTCGGAATGCCGCGCAGCGCGACGATGTCGCCCTTGCCGTCGAGCGCCTTGGCCAGATACTCGGCGGGAATCTTGCCGAACGCGGTGTTGTCGCCCGCCACGTACGCATCCTGCGCGCTCGTGTCGGTCAGGCCGCGGTCGACCACCGTCACGTACACGCCCTTCTTCTTCACCTGCGCGACCGGCTGCGTGAGCGAAGCCGATTCGAACGGGAAGATCACCAGCGCGTTGATCTTGTTGACCGTCACCAGGTCCTGCAACTGGTTCGCCTGTTCGGGCGCGCCGGCGGCGGTCTTGACGATCACCTTCAGGTCGGGATGCGCTTTCTCCAGATCGGCTTTCGCCTTGTTCGCCCACCAGACGATGCCGCCCGTGAAGCCGTGATCGGCTGTCGGAATCGCGACGCCCAGCGTGACCTTGTCGTCGGCACGCGCGAGCCCTGCCGTGCCCAGTATCCCCAACGCCAGCATGCCGGCGCCGACCGCTCGAATGACCTGCTTCATAGTTGTGTCTCCAATCCCATGCACTTGTATGTCGATCGGAGTTGGCGCTTTAGCGCTTACTTCGATCCCATGCAAGATGGTTGCTAAAGTGAGGCGTTCGGGCGCCCCGATTGTTGGTCCTGCCGGTGTTGCCTGGTGCTGCTCGTTGTTGCCTGGTCTTGCCTGATGCTGCTGGTTGCTGCAACTTGAAGCGCTGAACCTATCGCCGTCCGCGCTGCACGAACGCGACGAAGATGATCACCACGCCCTGCACCGCCGCGTTCAGATACACGCTGATGATGCTGGTCAGATTCAGAATGTTGGCGATCACCGACAGCAGGATCGCGCCGATCACCGTGCCGACCACGCGCCCTTCGCCGCCCTTGAGCGCGGTGCCGCCGACCACCACCGACGCGATCGCCTCCAGCTCCCACAACAGGCCGGTGGTCGGCGTGGCCGAGCCGAGCCGCGGCACGTACAGCACGGTGGCGACGCCGACGCAGATGCCGAGCAGCACATACGTTACGATCTTCACCGTGTCGACGCGAATCGCCGCATAGCGCGCGACCTGTTCGTTCGAACCGATCGCCTGCACGTGCCGCCCGAAGGTGGTGCGATTGAGGATCAGCGCGCCGCCCGCCGCCACCACGAGGAACACCCAGATCGGCACCGGCACGCCGAACAGGCTCGCGTAGTACACGGGTCCATAAAGATCGGATAACGAATTATCTAGCGTTAGCGCGCCGCCGTCGGCGAGCCACGTGAGCACCGCGCGGAAGATCCCCAGCGTGCCCAGCGTGACGATGAACGGCTCGATGCGTCCTTTGGTGATCAGCAAGCCATGCGCGCAGCCGAACAGGCCGCCGAGCAGGAGCGCCGCGACGATGCCGATCGTCACGATCACGAGCGGCGCGAACGCATGGCCGGCCGCGCCCGCCGCGAGCCCGTTCATCAGCCAGATCATGCTGCCCGCGATCAGCGCCGCCATCGAGCCGACCGACAGATCGATGCCGCCCGAAATGATCACGAAGGTCATGCCGACCGCGATGATGCCGATGAACGATGTACGCGTGAGCACGTTCATCAGGTTGTCGAGCGTCGCGAAATCGCGGTTCAGCAGCGTGCCGACGATGCACAGCAGGATCAGCCCGACGAGCGGCCCGAGCGCATACAGTCGATGCGCGAAGCGCAGCGCGCGGCCGGATCGTACGGCTTCAGTGGGTGCCGGTCGCATGAGCGATCAACTCCTCTTCGGTCAGATGCTCGAGCGTCAGCGTGGCTTGCAGGCGGCCCGCGCGCATCACGGCGACGCGGTGGCACAAGCCGATCAGCTCGATCAGTTCGGATGAAATGACGATCACCGCGCGGCCTTGCGCGGCGAGCCGGTGAATCAGGAAATAGATGTCGCGTTTCGCGCCGACATCGACGCCGCGCGTCGGCTCGTCGAGCACGATCACGTTCGGATCGGGCTGCAGGAACTTGGCGAGCGCGAGCTTCTGCTGATTGCCGCCGGAGAGCATGCGCGCGCGGCTCGACAGGTCGCCGGTGCGGATGCCGAATTCGCCGACCGCCCTGGTCAACGCCGCGCGCCCCGCCTTCATGTCGAGCAGCGGATGCGCGTAGCGTTCGAGCGTCATCAGCGTGACGTTGTCCTGCAGGCTCAGGTCCACGTGCAGGCCCTTACCTTTGCGGTCCTCGCTGAGATACGTGAGGCCGTGGCGCATCGCGTCGCGCGGGCTCTTCAGATCGGCGCGCCGGCCCGCGATCTCGATGCGCCCCGCGGTGCGCTTGCGCAGGCCGATGATCGCTTCGAACGCCTCGGTGCGGCCCGCGCCGACCAGCCCCGCGAAGCCGAGCACTTCGCCGGCGCGCACGTCGAAGCTCAGGTCTTCCACCCAATCCGGCACCGCGAGCCCTGCCACTTTCAACGCAAGCGGCGCGTCAGCGGAAACGGTGAGCTTGTCGGGGAACATGTCGGACAGCTCGCGTCCAACCATCAGGTTCGCCATCTGCTGGCGCGCGAGCGACGCCGTCTCGCCGCGCGCGACGAAGCGGCCGTCGCGCATCACGATCACTTCGTCGGTGATGCGCTCCACTTCATCGAGCTTGTGCGAGATGTAGACGATCGTCACGCCGTCGGCCTTGAGCTTCGCCATCAGCGTAAAGAGCCGCTCGGTCTCCGACGGCGTGAGCGTGGCGGTCGGCTCATCCATGATCAGCAAGCGCGCGCGGCGCGACAGCGCCTTCGCGATCTCCACCATCTGCTTTTCCGCGACGATCAGCTCGCGCACCCGCGTGTCCGGCGCTTTCTCCAGTCCGACCTGCGCGAGATAACGCGCGGCCTCGGCGCGCATCGCGGTGTCGTCGACAAACCAGCCGCGCCGTTTCTCGTGGCCGAGGTACATGTTCTGCGCGATCGTCAGATGCTCGGCGAGGTTGAACTCCTGGTGGATCAGCACGATGCCCTGCGCTTCGGCGTCGCGCGAGCCGGCGAAGTGCTGCTCGCGGCCCTCGACCAGCAACGCGCCCGAAGTCGCGGTTTCATAGCCGGCGAGGATTTTCATCAGCGTCGATTTGCCCGCGCCGTTCTCACCGAGCAGACCGTAGATGCGCCCCGGCGTCAGCTCGAAACTCACGCCATGCAGCACGCGCACCGGGCCGAAGTCTTTGCGGATGTCGTCGAAGCGGATTGCGAGGCTCATGGTTCACGCGCTCCCTCGAATCACCAGCCGATGCGGCAGCAGTACGCCCGGCACGTCCGCCAACGGATTCGCGAGACGCTGCAACAGCAGACGCGCGGCGGTTTCGCCCAGCTCGCGCATCGGCTGCGCGATGGTGGTGAGTGGCGGGTCGATCTGCGCGGCGAGCGAGATGTCGTCGAAGCCGACTACCGCGACGTCGTCCGGCACGCGCTTGCCCACGCTGCGCAAGCCGTGGATCACGCCGATCGCCAACGTGTCGGACACCGCGAAGATCGCGCTGGGCGCGCCCGGCTGCTGCGTCAGCGTGACCGCCGCCGATGCGCCCGCTTCGTAGTCGAGGCTGTTCAGGTTCATCCGCCAGCGCGCATCGGGCGTGATGCCCGCTTCGGTCAGCGCGTCCAGATAGCCTTGCTGACGCAGCCGCGCGTACAGGTAGTCGACATCGGAGTTGATGAGCCCGATGCGCCGGTGGCCCCGCGCGAGCAGATGGCGCACTGCGTCGCCCGCGGCCCGGTAGTTGTCGATACCCACGTACGGCACGCCGACCGCCGGGTCGAACTCGCAGCACGCGACCCACGGCAGCGCGCCGGACGCGTCGCCGAGCGCCTGCTGGATGGTGGCCGGATCGAGGCAGATCGCGCCGTCCGCGCGGCGGCGGCGCAGCAGGTCGAAGTAGCTGCGCTCGCGGCCGGGGTCGGCGCCCGTGTCGCACAGCAGCATGAAGTAGCCATGCTGGCGCGCGACGCTGTCAATGCCGCGCACGATCTCCGCGTAAAACGGATTGCCGACGTCCGGCACCATGGTGAGCAGCAGCCGGCTTTCGGCTGTGCGCAGATTGCGCGCGAGTTCGTTGACGCGGTAGCCGCTCGCGTCGACCGCGGCAAGCACCTTGTCGCGCGTGGCGGGCCGCACGTTCTCGTGGCCGTTCAGCACCCGCGACACCGTCGCCACCGACACCCCCGCCTGCTGCGCGACCCCGGCGATCGACGAGCCTTCGGCGGCGCGCAGCGGCCGGTTTTCCGGTTGGGAACGCGCGTTGGACAATGCCGCCGCAGGCGCCTTGGACGTCGATCTGGACAAGTGACCTCGCGTCGAAAATGTAATCGATTACATTTTTGAGCGATCAACGCGCAAATCGCAAGTACGGATCGCTAGGGATTAACACGGGGTCGCGCCGCGACGCGACAGGCCATGCACAGCCGCACGCGCTCGCCGTCAGTCGGGGCCATCCTGCCCGCGACGGCACGGCTGGCCGCCGCCATTTGGTACAATCCCGCAGTTACCCTGGCGTGGCTTGCGTCCCGCATCGTTGGAGTCTCGTTCGCGAGGTTCGGGCGAGCTTCGGGAAGCTGCCGGCCGGAGGCAAAAAAGTCAGTGGCGGCGTTTGCCAACCGCATGCAAGCGCATCGTCAAACGCCTCGTCGAACTGCCACCCACTCGCCAAACCAAACCGCCGAATCCACCATGAACTTCGAGCAAGCGCGTTTCAACATGATCGAACAGCAGATCCGCCCCTGGGAAGTGCTCGACCAGGACGTGCTGAATCTGCTCTCGATCGTCAAGCGTGAAAATTTCGTCCCCGCCGTCTACCACGAGCTGGCCTTCGTCGACTTCGAGGTGCCGCTGCCAGCCGGCCAGCACATGCTGGCGCCGCGCGTCGAAGCGCGCGTGCTGCAGGAGCTGGCGGTGAAGAAACACGAAAGCGTGCTCGAAATCGGCGCGGGCTCGGGCTACATGGCGGCACTGCTCGCGCATCGCTCGCAGCACGTGCTGACGGTGGATATCGAACCGGAACTGGCCGAACTGGCCCGCAACAACCTGATCGCCAACGGCGTGCTGAACGCCGAAGTCGTCACCGGCGACGCATCGCGCGGCTGGGCTGGCGCGGCGCCCTACGACGTGATCTGCGTGTCGGGCGGCCTGCCGGTGCTGCCGCAGGAAATCCTCGAACACCTGAAGATCGGCGGCCGCCTCGCGGCGTTCGTCGGCACCGCGCCGGTCATGAAGGCGCAAATCATCACACGTATCGACGAGAAGCAGTTCCGCATCGCCGACGTGTTCGAAACGTATGTCGAGCCGCTGACCAACGCCGTGCAGCCTCCGCGCTTCAAGTTTTAAGCCATACGCCGATCCGGACGGCCCGCGTGCGGCCGTCCTCTGAACTGGATGTCCGCTGATGCAAAATCTGACCGCTCCGGCGCTCGCCGAATGGCTCGCCGACACTTCGCGCCCCGCGCCCGTGCTGCTCGACGTGCGCGAGCCGTGGGAATTGCAGACGGCGTCGATCGCCGGCGCCGTATCGATCCCGATGCGTGAGATTCCCGCGCGCAGCGAAGAACTCGACGACGACGCGCAGATCGTCTGCGTCTGCCATCACGGTGCGCGCAGCGCCCAGGTCGCGATGTTCCTCGAATCGCGCGGCCATACCAACGTGTTCAATCTGCAAGGCGGCATCGACGCATGGTCGCGTCAGGTCGATCCGTCCGTTCCCACCTACTGAGCGCCGCGTCGCGATGACGCGCCAGCGGGCGCCGCTCCTCGCGGGCGTGGTCGCGCTGACGTGCGCGCTCGCGTGTGCGTTTGCCGCGCTGCCCGCGCGGGCCCTCGGCCTGTCCTAGCTCTACGACGAAGCGCTGTCCAGCGACGCGCAACTGCAAAGCGCGCGCGCCGCGCTCGCCGTCAACCGAGAAGAGCTGCCGCTCGCGCGCGCCAAACTGCTGCCGCAAGTGTCGGCATCACTCACCGGCAGCCGTCAGAACACCGGCTTCGGCGGCGGCTTCCCGGCTTCGTACGGCAACAGCAACGCCTACGCGATCTCGCTCACGCAGCCGCTGATTCACGTCGATAGCTGGCACGGCTGTGCGCAAGAGCGATGCGCTCGCCGCGCACGACAGCCTCGCGATCGTACGATCGCAGAAAGCATCGAGCGCTCTGGTTGCGACCGCCGGCCATGCCGCCACTTTGCCGCGCGCACAACAATCGCAAGTGACAACCGCGTAACAATCAGACAACAACCGCGCGCATCAAAATTAACACCGCCCCCTTCATTACGCTGCTTCACGCATCGGCCTCGGAAACTTCGCATGTTTTCCTAATCATCGCGCGGGCACCACGCTCCAACTCCATACGGTGATCGGCACGGCATGGAGTGGCCAGCGGACCGCGCCGTTCGTCGCCGTTCTGACGACTGTCTCGACGGCTTGAGTGGGCGCGTTGTTCGCGCCGCCTTACGCCGTTTCCCATCTTCTATTCAGAATTTTCCTGCAATCCTAATAACAGCCCGCGGGCACCATGCTCCGACCTGTTTTCTGGAGCAATGAGATGAAACTTGTGAAGCTCGCGCTGGCGATCGCGGCCCTGGCGCCGTTCGCCTGTTATGCGACATTGGGCGCAGCGCCGGCTACCCGGACACACGCGGTGCCGGGATCGCGGTCGTTGCTCCAGTCGGCGGGCACGTCGAGTGATTCGGCTGCGGCTGCGTCGTACACGATGCGCGAGGCGACTGATGGCGACGGCGTGACAATCCGCGAATACGTACTGCCCACCAACGTGGTGTTCGCCGTCACGTGGCATGGCCCGGTGCGCCCGGACATGAGCGAGGTGCTCGGCAGCTACTTCCCGAACTTCGTGAGCCCCGGCGATGGCCGCCCGCGCGGCATCGGTCCGATGGTCCAGCACAACGGCGACTTCCATATCGAATCGGCTGGCCATACAGGGTATTTCTTCGGCAAGGCATATCTGCCACGCCTCGTTCCCGCCAATGTCCGCATGGAGAATCTGCAATGAAGCGGCGCGTGGACTCATTGAACACCAACGCTATGACGTCTCTCAACAAGAAGCTTTGCTGCGCGATTCTGAGCGCCGGCGTCGCGCTGTCCGCGTGCGGCGGTGGCGGCGGTGATGACGGCAGTACTAACGCGACGAATAATAGCGATAAGCCGGCGACGCCGACTCCAACACCGAGTCCGAGTCCGAGTCCGAGTCCGAGTCCGAGTCCGAGTCCGAGTCCGAGTCAAACTA
>NZ_JARESU010000510.1:0-813 GCF_046027075.1 Paraburkholderia sp. RL18-085-BIA-A
AGCCGCCGGAAGAAGCGCGAAAAATACGCCACGTCGGAAAAACCCAGCAAATCGGCAATCTGGGCGACCGTCATGGTCGTGTAGATCAGATTGCGCTTCGCCTCGAGCAGAACGCGACGGTGTACATGTTCGAGCGCAGTGCATCCGAGCGACCGGCGGCAGACATTGTTGAGTTGCGCCGCCGTGATGGCCAGCTCCGCAGCGTACTGGGCGACGGACCAGTGCTCGCGAAAATGCTGCTCGACCAGCCGGGAAAAGCTTGCCGTTCGTTGCTGTCCTCGATCCGGCCGCCATTCGTCTTCTCGTTGCTCGCACTGCTGCCGCCCGACCCAGCTGCCGAGCGCGCCGACCAGCGAATGCAGCACGAAATCGCGCCCCGGCGCTACGGTGCCATACTCGCGGGCGATCCGCTGGCATAACTGGTCGATGTAGGGCTTGTCGGCGCCGACCTCATGGCAGCCTGCCCTCCGCAAAGCAGGGGCGGCATCGCCCAGGCTGTCCTGCAGCCAGTCGAACAGCGGCAGCGCGAGTGTGATCACATAGCCGGCGATATTGCGGCTGAAGCGAAAGCCGTGCACGCACATCGGCGGTACGATCTGCACGGCCGGCTCGTCGATTTCGGTGACGGTACCTTCCACGTCAAGCAGCGCATGACCGGATTGCACGTACACGAACTGGGCGAGATCCGCATGCCGGTGCTGCGCGATCTCCCAGTCGTGCACACGGCTGCGCTCCGCTATCGACTCGCAATGCAGGAGATCCGGCGTGGGCCACGTCTGCCGTTCACCGAAGAGCTCGAAAACCGGGACGCCG
>NZ_JARESU010000511.1:0-812 GCF_046027075.1 Paraburkholderia sp. RL18-085-BIA-A
GCAAAAATTGCCAACAACAAGTCTCGCGAGGCACTTACCCTGATCCCGGCTTCAATAGTTGCTATAGCCGCATCTTTAGAGTTCAAGTACGCGAACGTCGCGCTCAGCATCCGTCAACATGGAATGTTTTCGCGGAGGGTCACGACCTTGCGATTTCGGCTGCGCTCGACGCTCACCGACACAAACCAAAGCGCCAGGCCGCCGACCGCGAGCAAGCACCCCACCCATCCCGGCGCCGTCCATCCGTAGCCTGCCGAGATAGCCAGGCCTCCGAGAAACGGTCCGAGCGCATTGGCCGTGTTAAACGCAGAATGATTGAGCGCTGCCGCGAGACCCTGGGCGTCTTCCGCGACGTCCATCAGCCGTGTCTGGAGTACCGTCCCAAGTGCGCCTCCCATGCCAATCAGGAAAACATCGAAAGTCATTGTCCAGACGTTGGTTGCCATCAACGGGAAAATGGCGAGCGAAACTGCGCTCCACGCCAGTATTGCGCCGGTAGTTCGCATTAAAGCCCGGTCCGCAAACACCGGCACCACGATGTTCCCGATCGTCAAACCCAAACCGAAGGCACTCAACACAATCGGAACGGCGTGCGCGGTGACCCCGGTGACTGCGCCCAGAATGTCGGCCAGATAGGTGTAGACCGCGAACATACCGCCGAAGCCGATCGCACCGATGCCGAGCGTCAGCCACACCTGCGTGTGCTTGAGCGCTCCGAGTTCGCGCAGCGGGCTCGACTCCGGATGCGCTGGCTCGTTCGGTGCAAACAGCCATATGAACACCATCGTTAGCACACCCAGCAATGCAACCAG
>NZ_JARESU010000512.1:0-812 GCF_046027075.1 Paraburkholderia sp. RL18-085-BIA-A
TAAAACAGCTTGGTGACGGCCTCATCGGTCGGGAACGAGCTGCGGGTCTTGATCACCTTGCGCAGGCTCATGTTGATCGATTCTATGGCATTCGTGGTGTAAATCACCTTCCTGATCTCCGGTGGGTAATCGAAGAACGGAATCACACGTGCCCAGTTGCGTCGCCAGCTCTGTCCGATGGACGGATAGTCCTTGTCCCACCTGGCCTCGAAGGCGCCCAGCATCTGTTCGGCCAGTTCGACGGTCGATGAAGTGTAAATCGTCTTCAGGTCGGCGGCGACTTCCTGCTGCATTTTCCACGGCACGAAGTTCAGACTGTTGCGCACCATATGCACGATGCACAGTTGCACGGCCGCTTTTGGGTAGACCGCTTCAATGGCTTCAGGAAAGCCTTTAAGCCCGTCGACGCAGGCGATAAAGATGTCCTGCACGCCGCGCGTCTTCAGCTCAGTGACCACCTGCAGCCAGAACTTGGCCCCCTCGGTCTGGGCGATCCACAGTCCCAGGACTTCCTTGTGGCCGGCCATGTTCACGCCGATGGCCAGGTACACCGCCTTGGTCCGCACCGCGCCGCTGTCGCGCACTTTGACGTGAATGCAGTCGAGATAGACAATCGGATAAAGCGCGTCGAGCGCACGGGCCTGCCAGAGCTTCACCTCATCACTGACGGCGTCGGTGACCGCCGAGATCAGCGTCGGCGAGACCTCCGTGCCGTACATTTCTTCCAGGTGCCCCTGGATCTCGCGCACGCTCAGGCCACGCGCATACAGCGAAATGATCTTGTCGTCGAAGCCCGTCCAGCGCGTCTGATG
>NZ_JARESU010000513.1:0-806 GCF_046027075.1 Paraburkholderia sp. RL18-085-BIA-A
GAGTGCAGCACCAGCGGACGTCCTGCCAGACCCTCGGCCAGACTGGCACGCCGCATCAGCAACGCGGCCAGTTCCACCGATTCCGCCTCATGCACTTCGTGACCGACAATCTTCCGGCTGAACACGTCCAGCATCATGTACCAGTAGTAATACCGGCCCTTGACCGCCGCCGGCAGCCAGGTGATATCCCACGACCAGACTTGGTTCGAGCCGGTGGCGCAATGGCTGGCCACTACCCGGGTTGAAGGCTTGCGCGCACGACCCCGGTGGTGCTGCTGCGAGGCACTGCGCAGCACGCGGTAAAAGCTCGATTCCGACGCGACATACACGCCGCGATCCGCCAGGCTCGGCACGATCTGGCTGGGCGCCAGGCTGGCAAACTCCTCACTATTGGCAAGCTCCAGAATCTGTTGCCGTTCGGCCTCACTCAGTTTATTGGACGGTGGTGCTCGCCCGGTCGTGGTGCGGCGATCGGCGAGCATCGCGTCGCCGTTACCCATCCAACGCTGGAACGTGCGCAGGCTCACGCCTACCTCGTCGCAGGCCTTCTCCAGCCGGCAACCTGACTGCGCTGCCTCGCGTATCAACGAAATGCATAACAGGCGATCCGGGACGTTGATCAATCGTCCTCTTTCAACTGGTTGCTAGTTTCGCGGCTGTGCGGCTCGCAGGATGCCAGCGACGTTCGCGAGCCTGCGAAGCAGGATGAATCGTTGCGAAAAATGGTGGCTATCGGGTTGTCGACGAGGACAATATAGTCAGTAATGCAAAGTGACGAGACGAGACAATTCATGGCGCGATGCGCG
>NZ_JARESU010000514.1:0-793 GCF_046027075.1 Paraburkholderia sp. RL18-085-BIA-A
TGGCGATCATATGCATGACTTCGATGCCGCCCAGCAGAATCCGGGCGCAGCGAAAAGTCTTGAACCCCAGCATGGGTCGTGTGCGTCGCTTGATCGCCCTATGGTCCTGCTCGACGAGATTGTTGAGATATTTGGACTGGCGGATCTTGATGGGCACTTCACGATCAGCATTGATAGCTTCGAGGGCGGCGAGATTGGCGCCGCTCCTGTCGATGGTCACAGTCTCGCGCACGTCATTCCGGGCGATCGATTTCTCGAAGTATCGCCGGGCCGCGGCCTTATCCCGGTGGGCGCGTAGCAGGAAGTCGATGGTATTGCCCTCCTTGTCGACGGCCCGGTAGAGATACCTCCATTCGCCCTTGAGGCGAATGTACGTCTCGTCCATGCGCCCGCTCTTCCCGACTGACCGCTTGCGGCGGCGGAACGCCTTCTCCAGCACAGGCAACAGCTTGAGCGCCAAGCGATGCACGGTCGAATGATCGACGCAGACTCCACGCTCAGCGACCATCTCTTCGATGTGACGCAGGCTCAGCGGATAGGCCACGTACCAGCGTACGCACATCAGGATCACGTCGAGCGGGTAACGCAGGCGCTTGAGTACTCGGGCCATCGCCGGATTTAACGTCGTCATCAAGCTTTCAACCGTTCATGTTGTTCCGGACATCATAGCGGATCGCCTTATTGCAAAACCATCAAACATCAGGGCCAGCCACCGGAGACGATCACACTCGATGGGTATGCCGCCTCGCACCGGGCCGTGCGCGAGATGATCGCTGACGCTCGGCTGCCTGAT
>NZ_JARESU010000515.1:0-791 GCF_046027075.1 Paraburkholderia sp. RL18-085-BIA-A
CGTAGGTGAAATCCGAAACCCAGAGCTGGTTCGGCCGTGCTGCCTTGAACTGGCGATTGACCCGATCCAGCGGGCGCGGGGCTATGGCGTCAGGAACGGTCGTGCGAACACGCTTGCCTCGCATCACACCACGCAAACCCAGTTGCTTCATCAACCGTTCAACCGTGCAGCGAGCCACCGCGATACGCTCCCGGTTCATCTGCTTCCAGACTTTATCCGCACCGTAGACCTGCATGTTGGCCTGCCAGACACGCTTGATCTCCGGCCGCAGACGTTCATCGCGTATTGCGCGAACACAGCGCCGCGACGGATCACGAAGCTGCGCGGCATGGCGCCGGTAGCCCGACGGGGCAATCCGCAAGACCTTGCAGATCGGCTCGACCCCGAAGGTGTCGCGATGCTGATCGATGAAGGCCTTCAGGACTTCAGGCGGCGGTCGAGCTCCGCCTGGGCGAAAAACGCGCTCGCCAGTTTCAGAATCTCGTTGGCACGGCGCAGTTCCCTGTTCTCGCGTTCAAGTGCCTTAAGGCGTTCGCGTTCGGACGTAGTCACGCCCTCACGCTCGCCGCTATCGACTTCATTCCGTTTGATCCACCCCAGCAGTGTCTGGCTCGTGCAGCCGATCTTGGGGGCGATGGATTCGATCGCCGCCCACTGGGACGGATACTCGCCGCGATGCTCTTGCACCATGCGCACTGCACGTTCCCGGACTTCAGCAGAAAATTTGTTCGACTTGTTCATGGCTCCATTTTCTCAAGAGTTGGAGCCTCCATCAAATCCGGGGCGGTTCA
>NZ_JARESU010000516.1:0-789 GCF_046027075.1 Paraburkholderia sp. RL18-085-BIA-A
TCCGGTCGCGGGTTACTCGGGTGCCGGGCTACGCCGCCTTCAGGGAACTCCTTCAGGTTGGTATTTGTCAGTCACTACCAGCCTCACGGCTACGATGCCTGTGGGGGGCGTGGTACGGCAAGCGACATGGCCAGTCGGCTGATGTCCCAGATGAATCCCGCGAGCTCGCGAGCGACGGCGACAACAGCGATATTCACGTTCTTGCCGCGTGCGGCCAGCTTGCGATATCGGCGGCATAGTCGAACCTGTGCGTCCCAGGCACGGTCGATGATGGGCTTGGGGATACCTTCATGCCGTCGCTGGATGTCAGGGCTCACGCGTGCGGGGTAACGGTAGCTCCAGGCCGCCTCGACGAGCAGCTTCCTTGCATAGTTGTTGCCGTTCTTCGTGATGCTGCCCTGTCGGCGGCGGTCGCCCGAAGAGTGTTCTGACGGCGTCACGCCCAGCCAGGCCATCAGCTGGCGCGGGTGTTCGAAGCGTGAGAGGTCCCCCAACTCGGAGAGCATGCCGATGGCGGTGATGAACTGCACACCGCGCATGGTCTGCAGGCCCAGTACGGCCGGATAGAACCGCCAGTGGATGACGGCCTCACGCAGCGCTGCCTCGAGGCGGTCACATTGCGCGAGCCTGTCTTCAATTGTGCGGCGGCACTCGTCGAAGGCCAGTTGCTGCCAGTGGTTAGCGAAGGCAAATGTGCTCACCCACCGCCGGTGCGCGGGCCCCCAGTCGGCATTACCTGGGCGGTTTCAAAGCTGAAATGCAACAGCGGGTTAATGAGCGGAAGCTGAG
>NZ_JARESU010000517.1:0-786 GCF_046027075.1 Paraburkholderia sp. RL18-085-BIA-A
CTCGTCATGCAGATCGAAACCCGGGTACGCGAACGCCAGGGCAACGCGGTGACGAATTTCCCCGAACGCCTGCCGTCGCCGCAATCCGATCTCGCGAGGGACAGCCTGAAGGACCCGTATATCTTCGACTTTCTCGGCCTCGGCGAGGATGCGCAGGAACGGGATCTGGAACACGCTCTGACCCGACACATCACGAGATTCCTGCTTGAACTCGGTGCTGGGTTTGCGTTCGTCGGCCGGCAGTACCGGCTCGAAGTTGGCGGCGACGAGTTCTTTGTCGATCTGCTGTTCTACCATCTGAAGCTGCGCTGCTATGTGGTCGTCGAACTAAAGGCCACGCCTTTCAGGCCGGAATACGCAGGGCAGCTGAACTTTTACCTGTCGGCGATCGACGCGCAACTAAAGGCGCCCAACGATCAACCGACCATCGGGCTTCTCCTGTGCAAGGAACAGAACAGGCTGGTCGCCGAATACGCGCTTCGTGGCATCGCCAAGCCGATGGGTGTGGCCGAATACCAGCTTTTGCGCGAGATACCCCAACCGCTGGCCACTGAGTTGCCGTCGATCGCCGAGATCGAGGCCGAATTGCGTGATGAGGAGTAACGCCGCTACTGCGTGCCGTCTGGCAACGCTTTTGAAGAATGGGGCAAGCAGGATCTGAAGCCTGGCGCCATCGTCGTAGCCTGGATGTGCGGGCAGTGCGCTACTACTTTTACTTCCGAAACGCCGCTACTTTCGCTTCATCGCACGGCAGCGCGGTGAAGTCGGTGCGGCTATAGGCGCGCG
>NZ_JARESU010000518.1:0-773 GCF_046027075.1 Paraburkholderia sp. RL18-085-BIA-A
AAAGCGTAGTTATCCTGATTAGATAGCTTTCTGAGATGCGGCAGTGACAGTCCAACCATGCCATGTGACGAAGCGTTCCTGGAGTACGGCACGATGACATGCCGCGTTCATCCGATGTCTGGGCAGCGCGAAGTGCTGCCGGATCGGGCCAAAGCATGAAAGAAACGCTTGCGTGCGACGCGCATCGCGAAAGCCACACATCTGGCGTTCGCGCCTGCGGGTCGGTTGGTGGCTGTTCTCGGCACGGTTGTTCACACGTGCAGCCGCCTTGACGAAAACGTGCTTTACATGAGCGAGCTCAGGAATGTCAGCCTTCGCCGCCGGATAGCTGCGCAACTGGTCGGTCACGATCTTGCGCGGCACCGGGTTTGAACGCAGCACCCGCCGGAAGAAGCGCTTTGCCGCGGCCTTATCGCGCCGCTTTTGCACCAGCACATCGAGCTCAGCACCGTGCTCGTCGACCGCTCGCCACAACAGATACGGCTCGCCGCGCAGCGTCACGAACATCTCGTCCAGATGCCATATGCTGCCCGGCCTGGGCCGCGCCGCTTTGGCGCACCGGGCGAATTCAGCGCCGAATTTGTCGCACCAGCAACGGATCGTTTCGTACGTGACCACGACACCACGCTCGAGCAACAACTCCTCGACTTCGCGCAGGCTCAGGCTAAACCGGAAATACCACCGAACCGCGCAGCTGATGACGACGGCAGGGAAGCGGTGACCGTGATAAAGCGATTTCGTTTTCTTCATCACTTCATTCTACCGCCGCCTCC
>NZ_JARESU010000519.1:0-770 GCF_046027075.1 Paraburkholderia sp. RL18-085-BIA-A
GGACCTTTCCAGTCAAGACTGGAAGCAACGGTCATATCGCCGGTTGCGCCATTCGTGCCGGTCGCGGTGGCATCGACGGATGTCCCGGCGTTCAGGCTGCGCACGAAAGCGCCGGCCGTGGCGCTATCGACGGTGAAGTTTGGCGTCGAGATATTCCAGAGTCCCGCTTGCACCGATGCGCCGCTCGCTAACGTGAGTGTGCTGGCGAGTGTATCGACGGTGCCGCCGCTACCATCGACATTCGTTGCCGCAATGGCCCCTTTCTGCGTGACATGGCCGTTGCCGGCCACCAGCCAGATGTGGCCATCGCGCATGGCCGTGCCTGTCGCGCGGATACGCGAGCCACTGCTGGCAAGTGCATAGATATTGCCGTCGGCCGCTTCGAGGTTGATCTGCGCGGCTTGCGTGACACCGCGATCGACCACGGTGCCTTTACTGCTTATCTGCACGAATACCTGCCTGCTGCTCGACGATTCGAACAACACCACTTGCTGCCCCGCGACGTATTCGGCCGTGCCGTTCGGTGCGCTCACCGAGCCTGCATTCGCTACGACATCGTGTGCGATGAGGAAGACATCGCCGCCACTGGAACTGATCTTGCCAAGGTTCACCACCTTCGCATTCGATGACCCAGCGAGCGTGAGCGTGCCGCCATTCGTGAACGCGGCATTCGGCAGATCGAGCGTTGAAGCCACGAATCGTCCGCCTGTGCTGATGACGCCGCTGCGACCCACCAGGATGCCTTGCGGGTTGATCAGATACACGCTGCC
>NZ_JARESU010000052.1:0-59465 GCF_046027075.1 Paraburkholderia sp. RL18-085-BIA-A
CTCTTCTCCGGTCGCCTTTTGCGGGACCTTCTGTGGACCACGAAGATTCCCGAAAGCTCTATGCTGAACGCGCTTTGTCCGCCCACAGTGACCTTGAAAGATGGATCAGCGGTGATCGGAATACGAATAACCCTTGGCGCCCTTCCTGATACGCGCCTCATCAAGGCCAATTGACGCGATCCGGCGATGTACGACACGCGCATAATGCCGTTTTGAAATATGCGGCGAACCTTGGATTTGGTTGGGGAAAATAAAATCCGAGAGCGCCTGCTTCGCTGACTTGATCCAGGCCTCCACACCTTCGTCGCAGATTGGTTCTGTCGCGGCAAGGCAGTTGAATCGTACAAAGCCGATATGCTGACGATAGGTTACGTCACTACCGAGTAGAACTGGCAGGCTGCAGATGGCTTGATTTTCTCTGTGTGTTTCATCTGGCCTTTGGCGATCATATGCATGATCTCAATGCCACGCAGAATGACACGTGCGCAGCGGAAGTTCTTGAACCCGAGCATCGGTCGCGTGATGCGTTTGATGGTCCGATGGTCCTGCTCACCTACGCAATTGCCTCCACTTTTGTCGATCGTCACCGTCTCGGGTACGCCGTTATGCTGGATCGATCTTTCGAAATAACGCCTGGCAGCACCCTGGTTCCACCTGGCTCGCAGAAGAAAGTCGGCAAGCCAAGCGGATAGGCGACGTACCAACGCACGCAGGTCAGGATCACCTCCAGCGGATAATGTAGCCGTTTAAGTATGCGGGCTACACCCAGGTGCAGTGTCTTCATTTCTTCACCCACGCAACCATCTTGATTCATCCAGATTACCAGAACGCCTTATTTCGACAAAACCGCTGATTGCACTTAACGCTCTTTCCGTTGTTAGGCATCCGAACTGAAGTTGCAGCAGCGCCGCGCAACATCGGCGACCGTGTATCCCAACGCGGCATGTGACTGTTTCAGGAAAACTGCATCGTAGCGAACCGCCGGTACGGCCGGGTCAGTCGTCACGATCTGCATCAATCCGCTCTGGATTTGCTGCCTGAAGAGATCGACTGGCAGCAAGCTTACGCCCACGCCGGCCGCCACCAAGCCGCCCACCGCGACGGCATTGTTGCCGCCGCAAATACGCTCGGGATCGACACCCGCGCTCTCGAAGCCCCTCGAACTCAGGATAGTCACGATGGAGAGGGGGATCTGCTCGATCACGGGGACTGTGCCCAGTTCGCGCAGCGACACCGTGCGCTGGCTGTCGAACTGGCCGGGGCGGCAAAACCAGGCGAAACAGGCGCTGCCCAGCGCTATCCGGGCGACGAACGCGGGTAGCTCCGGCTCGGGCAGGATAGCCAGGTCGAGGCGTCCGTCGATCAATTGCTCTTGCAGCGGTCCGGACATATCGACGTAGGGTCGCAGAATGAGATTCGGAAAAAGTTCGTGCATCTCCTTCAAAAATGCCGGAAACCATGTCAGCGCTACAAGCTCCGTCAGTCCGATATGCAGCACGCGGGCCATGTGCCGGTCAGTGTCCCGATAGGCTTGTAGTCGCCCGATGCTGTCCAGCAAGTTCTCGCACAGTGTCAACATCTCGTGTCCTTTCGCGGACAACCTTGCTTTCTTTCCTCCCCCTTCGAACAAAGGTGCCGCGGACTTCGCCTCGACATCCTGCAGGCGCTTGGTCGCGGCCGACTGAGTGATATGGAGCTTGTCGGCTGCCCGCTGTACCGTGCCGAGCTTCGCTACCCAATAAAACGTTTCGATCTGTTTTACGCTCAGCATCGCACTATTGATCCTCATTGCCCAGCGATTCGCGCGCATCGGCATCCTGATAGCGCGTCCCGTAGTCGCACGTCGCACGCGCGAGCGCAACGACCCTGCGGTGAAAAGG
The DNA here is from genome assembly GCF_046027075.1 of Paraburkholderia sp. RL18-085-BIA-A. Taxonomy (NCBI): domain Bacteria; kingdom Pseudomonadati; phylum Pseudomonadota; class Betaproteobacteria; order Burkholderiales; family Burkholderiaceae; genus Paraburkholderia; species Paraburkholderia sp. RL18-085-BIA-A. Next base: position 1,881 of record NZ_JARESU010000052.1, read on the forward strand.
CGTCAATCCATCGTGCCGCGCGACGGCAACATATCGCACCGGCGGCATCACCGGCGTCACGTGGACTTCCCGCAACCTGCCGAGCGTCACGAGCTCGCCGGCAATGGCATTCGGCAGACAGGCGACACCCAGTCCGGCACTCGCCATGCCGCCAAGCGCAGAAAAGCTATTGCAGGTCATGATGTTGCGCGGTTGCACGCCGTTGCGCTCAAGCCATTCGCTCATCGCATGTCCGGCCGCCGAGTCCGCGGCCTGCGACAGCAGCGTCAACTGGCCAAGCTCCGACACGGCCAGCCTGCGCCCCTTCAGCTTGAACGCGGGACTGCAATACCAGCCGTTACGCACGGTGGCGAGCGGAAATCTCAGCATGTCCGTCCAGCGCGGCGTGTCGGGCAAGATTGCCAGATCCAGCTGCGCCAGCCTGAGCTTTTCGTAAAGATCCGCAGCGACGCCGCCCACTTCCAGCTCGACGTCCACCAGCGGGTAGGCAGATCGCAGGGCATCGATGAAACCAGGCAGCCAGGTTAGCGCGGCAAGCTCGGTCATCCCCAGCCTCAACGAGCGCCGCAGTACTTTCTCGCTCGCATACTGGCTCAGCAAGACGTCGCGTTGCTGAAGAATCGTGCGCGCTTGCGAGAGCACCTCGAGGCCATCGACGGTCAGCCGGGCCGATCGCGCAACGCGGTCGAACAGCGGCCGTGGGAATTGACTCTCCAGTTCGCGAACGTGGCGCGACACGCCAGACTGGACGCTACCAAGCTTGCGCCCGGCTGCCTCGAACGAACCCATGTCCGCAATCGCAACCAATGCTTCGAGCTGTAGAAAAGTGATCTGATACGCCACGCCGTCACCCTGAATTCATCTAGTTTTGGAATGAAGAATTATGCACAAATATCTCTTTATTCTGGATTTGTTTCCACCAAGAATACGGTCTCCAAGTCCCCCGCAATGCTGACCGAGCACCTCGAGGGCGCTCGCGGTGGCGTTTCGAAGCATCCTGTCTACGGAGATTGCATGAACTCGCTCAATAAACTTACCGCAGCATTGCTTGGACTTACATTAGTCCTGCTGGCGGGTACTGCACGGGCCGACCAGCTCGCCGACATCAAGGCGCGTGGAACGCTGGTGTGCGGGGTATTGGCTAATTTCGAGCCATTCGGATACCAGGACCCTGCATCGCGCGAGATCGTCGGATACGACGTGGACTACTGCAAGGGCATCGCGAAAGCGCTGGGTGTCAAGCCCGTGTTGCAGGTGGTGTCGATGGAAGCGCGCGTTCCCGAACTGCTGCAAGGCCGTATCGACGTGCTCGCCGCGGTGCTCGGCTACTCGCCGGCACGCGCCGCTCAGCTCGACTTCACCCACCAGTATTACGTCGCCAGGCAGATCCTCGCGGTCAAAAGCGGCGGCCCGTTCAAAGTACGGGACGATCTCAATGGCAAGCGCGTCAGTACGATCAAAGGCTCGAGCAACATCGCGATCATGGGTCGGGTCATGCCGAGCGTGCAGCTCGTGAGTTATGACGACGCGCCGTCCGCGTTCCTGGCCATGGTGCAGGGCAAGGCCAATGGCTTTGTGGTCTCCGAGCCGATCATGCACCGCTTCGCCGCCAAACTCGGCACTAGCGTCAATGTCGAGGCGCTGTCGCCGCCGGTCGGTCTCGAGCATTGGGGGCTTGGCATCAAGAAGGGCGAGCCCGCATTGCTCGACGCGGTCAACAACGCGCTGGACGGCATGGAGAAATCGGGCGAATCGCAGCAGATTTTCGACAAGTGGCTGGGAGCCAGGACGATCTACCAGATGCACCGCGATTTCAAGACCGGGCCGGTCCAGGGCTGATCTCGACACCGCCCGTGCAATAAGGATTACTCATGCTGGCGCATCTCAACTTCTCGAGCATCTTCGCAGCCCCAAACCTGCAGCATCTCGTGTGGGGATTGCAATACACCGCCCTGCTCACGCTGACGAGCTGGCTGCTCGCGGCCGCACTCGGCACGGCGATGGCGACGCTGCGCACGATGGGTAATCCGTTCGTCGAGAGGCTCGTTGCCGGCTACGTTGCGTACCATCAAAACGTGCCCATGCTCGCGCAGTTGTTCCTGTGGTACTTCGGATTCCCGACGCTGCTGCCGGACAGCGCGCAGACATGGATCAACGCGCATGGTGGCGAATTCATCTTCGCTTCGCTTGCGCTCGGCCTGTGCATGGCCGCGTACTACTCCGAGGATATTCGCAGCGGCTTGCGCGCGGTGCCGCATGGTCAACATGAGGCAGCCCGCTCGCTTGGTCTGAGCTATGCGAAGTCAATGCGATACGTGATCCTGCCGCAAAGCTTTCGCATTGCCATGCCGCCTTTCATCAACCACACGGTGGTGCTCTTCAAGAACACCAGCCTGGCAATGGCAATCGGCGTTGCCGAGCTGACGTACACGGTGCGCGACATCGAGAACCAGACCTTTAAAACCTTCGAAATATATCTCATTGGAACGGTCGTCTATCTGGCCATTTCTTTGAGCTTGATGGGTGCAGGCGCAGCCATTACACGGCGTACCCGTATTGCGGCGAAATGAACCATGCTCGACATACTGATCCACAACTCGCATTTCCTCCTGCTCGGGCAATATCCCGATGGCCCGATCGGCGGACTTGCGCTCACGTTGATCCTCTCGCTGACCGGTCTTGCTTTTGCCTTCCCGCTTGGCGTACTGCTCGCGCTGTGCCGGGTTTCGCCCTACAAGGCGCTCAGCGTGCCTTCGGCCGTGCTCATCTACATCGTGCGCGGCGTGCCGCTCGTGATGCTCGTGTTCTGGAGTTATTTCCTGGTGCCTGGATTGATCGGCCACCTCGTCAGCGCGTTCACGACGCTCGTGGTCACGCTGGTGATCTATCAGGCGGCCTATTTGTGCGAGATTGTCCGCGCGGGCATCGAGTCGACACCCAAAGGTCAGACCGAGTCCGCACGCTCGCTCGGACTGGGTTACGGCGCGACGATGCGCCACGTGATCCTGCCGCAGGCACTGTACAACATGCTGCCTAGCATTCTCAGCCAATGTGTATCGACAGTGAAAGACACGTCGATCGGCTATGTGATCAGCGTCCAGGAACTGACCTTTTCCGCCCAGCAAATCAACGCCAGTCTTCTTACACAACCGTTTCAGGTTTTCTCGATTCTCGCGCTGACCTATTTCGCGGTGTGCTACGCGCTCACCCGATGCGCGCATGTCATCGAACGGCGCATCGCGCGCCGGCGTGCTTCAGGAAAAATGCCAGATGTCAGGAGCGTCATCAATGATTCAGTTTTCCAGAGTTAACAAGTGGTATGGCGAGTATCAAGCGCTCGTCGATGTAACTGCAGAGGTGAAGCGAGGCGAGGTGGTGGTCGTGTGCGGCCCTTCAGGGTCGGGCAAGTCCACGCTGATCCGTACTGTCAACCGGCTGGAGGAGATTCAGGGCGGCGAGATCACAGTCGACGGTACGAGCATCCATCAGGCTTCGTTGAACCTCAACCGGTTTCGCAGCCGTGTCGGCTTTGTGTTTCAGCAGTTCAACCTGTTTCCCCATCTATCGGTACTAGACAACATATGCCTGGCGCCGCTGAAGGCGGCCGGTAAAAGCCGTGTGGATGCGAAGCGACAGGCGTTGGCGTTGCTCGACCGTGTTGGACTGGCGAGCAAGGCGAACGCCTATCCGCAGCAGTTGTCGGGCGGACAGCAGCAGCGCGTCGCCATTGCGCGAGCGTTGGCCATGGAGCCGCCAGTCATGCTCTTCGACGAACCGACCAGCGCGCTCGATCCCGAGATGGTCGGCGAAGTGCTCAACGTCATGAAGTCACTGGCGAGAGACGGCATGACCATGATGTGCGTGACCCACGAGATGGGGTTTGCGCGTGAGGTGAGCGACAGCGTCTGGTTTATGGACCGCGGCGAGATTCTCGAGGTAGCCGACCCACAAACTTTTTTCCGGTCGCCCGTCCATCCGCGCGCGCAGGCATTCCTGTCCGACCTGCGTCACTAACCAACCTTTCCCGTTTCGAAAGCCGCGCCGGGCGATGCAGCAGCCGCCCGACACGGATGCGTCGTAACCGATCACCCTATGACAACACCTAACATGATCAGCCCAATTACCGCGGACCTGGCGCCGGCGGTCGCAACACCTTGCTTCGTGGTGGCGGAAGACCGCGTCCTGCACAATCTGGCGGTCACCGCAAAAGCGTGCGGTGGCGTCGAGCGCCTGATGCCGCACGTGAAGACTCATCGCGCTGCGTGGCTCGTTCGCCTGTTGCTGGCGCATGGCGTCGGCGCGTTCAAGGCCAGTACGCTCGCTGAAGTCGAGATGGTACTGGCGGCTGGCGCCACAAGAGTCACATGGGCATTTCCGACCGTCAATCCGCAGAACATCGGCCGCTTCGTCGAACTGGCCAAAGCATTTCCGGACGCCGAACTCACGGGTCTTGTCGATTCTCGCCAAGGGCTGAACGTGTGGACCGGGCTACTGGACGGCGCCCCGCGCTCGGTCAACCTGCGTGTCGACCTTGACCCCGGGATGGGCCGCACGGGAATCCCGATGGACGAGAGCGCACTGGAACTTGCATGTGCGGTCGCCGGGCTCGGCCGACTTGCAGGCTGGCATCTCTACGATGGCCACATCCGGGGCGCTTTGGAAGAGCGCCAGGCAAAGGTGCACAGGCTTGCCGAAACACTCGAGGCGCTGCAGTCAACTCTGCGCCGGGACGGCATCGATGTGGATGCAGTCGGAGGCTGCAGCTACACATTCGACCTGTGGCCGCGCTCGGCGATGCCCTATGTCTCGCCGGGCACCTGGGTCTACTCGAACGCGCAGCACCTGCGAGAGCTCGCGCAGCACGACTGGATTGCTGCCGGATTTGTATTGACGACGGTCGTGTCGACGCGCAATGGCACGTCCACGCTGGATGCCGGCAGCAAGGCGATCTCCCCGGACAAGCCACAGGCACAACGCTTTCAGGGCGTCGGCGAGATCGTGATGATGAACGAAGAGCACACCGTCATCCGCAACAACACGCTCAATGTCGGGGACCGGCTGTTGCTGGTTCCGGAGCACACGTGCACCACGGCCTACCTGTATAGCAACGCGCTCGTTCGTTCCCTCGACGGTCGGTGGGAGTACCGGGATCAGCTCGGTAACGAGCGCTCCGTCGTACCGTTGCCCCGGTGACTGTCACGAGCCGAGCAAGCGGGAACCCCTGTCGAGATATTCTTAAAGGCTGAAATTGCAAATGATCGAGTCAAACAAACAACCGTCCCGGGGCGGTCACTACAGTCTCTGGCGTCGGGCCGGCGGCCTGATTTTCGTGGCGGGCCAAGTCCCGCGAGATTCCGAGCGGAACGTTCTCGGCGAAACGATCGAAGAGCAAACCATCGCCGTACTCAATAACTTGCGTCTTGTGTTGGAAGACGCCGGCACCGATTTCAGCCGACTGGTCCGCGTCCAGGCGTATCTGTCGGATATGGGCGATTTCCAGCGGTTCAACGCTGTCTATGCCGAAGTGATGGGCACCGCCCCCCCGGTACGGACCACTATTGGATGCGCGCTCAACGGCGTGCGTGTGGAAATCGATGCCATTGCGGAACCGGGAGACGGTTCCGTTGATCCGCAACAGTAACGAGGCCACTCGTTCTGCGAGCGGATAGAAGACGAGCCTCCAGGTACGGCCGGAACGAGATCGCGAGCATCACGTATGCGCAGATGAACAGCAGCGCGGTCATCAGGAACGGCTCGTTGTCGCGACGCCGTCTGACGCCGGTCAGGGTGCCTGCGATTGCACCGAGCGCGACCGACGGCACAAGAAAAAGACAGGGACAGACGAGCCAGCGGTGCATGATCGCGAAGTTTTCATAAAGTGCATGAAAGAACAGCACGATCAAACAGAACGAGCACCACCAGAAGCCAAGGAGCAATCGCGCGATACGCAGCGTCGCGCGCATCCGCCTCGCATTTCTTGACGACCCAGCTCGCACCGGGCAAAACATAGCCGGCGCATAACACCACACCGCGCTGTGCCGAAACGCTGCTGCACCATGTCATGACGTCGCCGGTGCGCAGCCGGTAAATGTAAAGCACGCCAAAGGCGAAAATGAAGATTTAGGTCGCACAGAAGACCAACAGCGAACGGTTCCACTCTCTCAAGAGTTGGCGCCTCCACCAAATCCGGGGTGGTACACGCGCTGCTCGCCCGCTACGTTCACGGGCGGCGCGGCGAGGTTATGGCTGCCGAGCTCGGCGTGACGGAAAGCCGCATCAGCCAGATACAGAAGGAATCGATCAGGCGGTTGCGCGAGGTGCTGGCTAAGCCACTCTCGCAGGCCGCAAGACCGTGGGACTCAAGCCTGTCTATCCAAACGTATAAGCACACGATACCTGCAGGGGACTGCAGCACCCGTTCGTAGAATGGTTTTCTTTAGGGCGTCCGTGTATCTTGATTCCATGGAAGGACGCGGCTCGATTCCGCCCTGCAACCACCATGTCTCCTCGCTCGCGTAACCCTGTCGCGAGTTTCGCCCGCCCAGCCTCGGCTGTCGCGGGCTTTTTGTTATGCTGACGCCCACCATCTGGCCCAGCGTCCTTGCCGTCCACCCATTGCGCCCAACGAGGTCGTTCGACTCACCGAAGCACCCTTGCCCCCAACGCCGTCCGCGTGCGCGGGGGCAGGCCCGAGCGCATCGTCGGCAAACCGGATTTTTGTGGAGCCGCTGCGTGGCTTGTCACGCCGTCCGCGGCCACGTCGATAATCGGCGACAACCCGGCCACCGACGCGACGGACACCGCACGGCTCTCGATGCCGCTCGTACTCGTCGGCACGCATGCGCAGGCCGACGCCGCGTCGCTTGCCGAGCTGTTCCACCCGGAGCCTGTGGCGGCGCTGCCCGTGGCCGTCAATATCGCTTGAGCGACAGAACGTCGAAGGTACGGCGGATCGTTTCCGTCGATTTCTCGTAGTCCGATAGCGCGAGGCACGCAACCAGCACGTCGATGATCGCCAGTTGTGCGAGACGGCTCGTCATGGCTTCCGTGCGAAATTTGGTCTCGCGCGCCATGGTGAACAGCACGATATCGGCAAAGGCCTGAATCGGCGAACGCCCAAAGTTCGTGAGGCAGATGGTGCGTGCGCCGGCTTCCTTGGCGAGCCGCGTCGCCGTCACTGTTTCGTGCGTGCTGCCCGAGTGGGAGATGGTGAGCGTCGCCACGGTGGGGTCGCAAAGCGACGCGCTGATGACCTGGATGTGCGGGTCGATCACCGCGCGCACGTCCAGCCCGATACGCAGCATGCGGTAGTGCGCATCTTCGGCGATCGAGGCCGCGCTGCCCACACCGTAGATTTCAATGCGGCGGGCGTTGCGGATCACCTCGACCGCCCGCTCGAGTTCGCCCACGTCAAGCGTGGACTGGGTTTCATTCAGGGCCTGCACGTTCGAGCTGAAGATCTTTGAAATGACCGCCGCCGCGTTGTCGTTGGGCTCGAGATCTTCGTGGATCAACTGTACCGGGCGCACGATTTCCTGCGCCAGCACGATCTTGAGCTGCTGAAAGCCGGTGGCGCCGATCGCCTTGCACAGGCCCACTACGCTGCCTTCGCTCGCGCCCACACACTCGGCAACCTCACTGACCGACATGTGCACCACTTCCTGCGCGCGCTGGCGGATGAAGTCGGCGATGCGTTGGCTGGTGGCGCCGAAGGTCGGATAAAGCTGCTCGATGCGCGACAGGATCGCCGACACCGAATTCGGCTGGGTTGGGGGCGGGGCCCCGGCACTCGCCGCGCCCTTCTTTGCGGGTTTCATCAAAGCTCCTGTGAAAGAATTCGTCGAGCCGCTGGCACACCGCGCGAGGCGCGACTCGAGCCACAGTGCGCGACACGCAACTGGGCCCAACAAGGTAGCGGCAAGGATAACGTGACTTCCGAGCGTGATGAAAACGGCGAGTATCGAAAGGTGAAGCAAGATCGATTACCCGCCGCGTTGACAACGACCAGTCGAATGACGTTTGCGATGTCCATGACCTGCCGGTCGGCGGAAGCCAGATGCCGCCTCCGCCGGCCGGAGCCAGTTCAGCTCAGGTGAAGCGCCATGGCCGGATCGCTAACAGTCGGCTTGCCCGTTTCGATACGCCCGGAGAAGCGTCGCATGAAGTTGTCGCCCGTTACGGTGAAGTCGTACCAGTTACCGCTGCGCGAGAGCTCCCAGTGCAGCATGCCCACATCGCCAGCAGCAACATTCATCTGCCAGGGGCCATCGGTGCGGTAGGCGTTGGACTGCACCGTCACCGTGCCGGGCGCGGTACCGGTGTTGTGCAACTTCACGTAGACCTGACCGGCATCCGTGTCGTAGCAGACCTGCACTTCCGGCATGAAGGTCGCGGCACTGGCGGCCACTGCGTTGCCCGCGAAGGTGCGCAGGAAGCCGTTCGGGCCGTAGACCCAGAGCTCGTATTTGCCCTGGTCGGTCTTTAACGTGTCGTCCCAGTAGTCCTCGAGCGTCTTACCGGCTTCGACCGTGTATCGGCGCGGGATGCGGTCCAGGTGATTCTTGTCGTACACATGGAACACTGCTCCTTGCTTGCCCGTATTGCTGAACATCAGCTTGACGAGACCGGGGCCTTCGATGCGTGCGCTGGTATGCAGTTCATAGGGCAGCGCACGTGAATAGCGCGTGCCCGGCTCCTGGAACAGCGGCTGCGGCGTGGCCGGCGGCGCTGCGATGGGCAGTGAGGATTGGGCGGCAAGCACGGCTTGGTAATTGGTCGTATCCGGCAGTTTGGGAAAGACCGGATCGTTCGGCGAAACAAAGTCAAAACACGAAGTCAGGTCGCCGCAGACCGCGCGGTGCCACGGACTGACCGCGTCGACAGTGAGATCGAAGCGCTTTTCCAGAAACAGGCTCATCGACGTGTGGTCGAAAACCTGGGAGTTGACCCATCCGCCCTTGCTCCACGGCGAGATGACGTACATCGGCACGCGCGCGCTGAGACCCCACGGCCGCACGTTGCCGCTGATGGTGTCGTTGGGGTTCAGGTACTTTCTCGCCGGATCGGAGAAGTACTCGCCGTCCAGCGGGAACGTGGCCTTGCCGGCCAGTGTGCCGTCCAGGTTGTACGACGGTGGCGCTGGCGGCGGCACATGGTCGAACAGGCCGTCGTTCTCGTCGTAGGTCAGGAAGAATGCGGTCTGGGCCCAGACGTCTGGATTGGCGGTGACCGCGTCGAGCACCTCGGCCGTGAAGTTCGCACCGATCGCCGGATTGCTGTTGCCGGAGTGCTCCGAGTTGGCGGCCGTGCACAAGATCCACGACACTTCGGGCAACGTGTTGCTCATCACATCGCTTTTCAGGTCCGCAATCGAGTAGTCCGTCAGGCCCTTCACGTACAGCGGATCGCCGGGCTTGGCGGTGCGGAAGTCCTGGAAAGCCAGGCCGCCGTGCATGGCGCCGGTCCAGTTGTCGTTGGTGTCCTGGTAGATCTTCCAGCTCACGCCGGCGTTCTCGAGCACTGACGGCAGGGAAAGCCAGGTGAGTGCATTATCCGGATAGGTATAGCCCGGTGTCGGCATCGTGCCGGTGATCCAGCAACGATCATTGTTGGGTTCGGAGGTCCGGTCGGTGCTGTTGATGCCCATCTTCGCCAGCTTCGGATCGAAGCCCGAGCCCGAGAAGAAAACCACGCGGTTCGGGTCCGTGCCGCTCGTGGTCGAGCAGAAGTTGTTGTCACAGATCGTGAACGCTTCGGCCAGCGCGAAATGGAACGGAATGTCGTTGCGGGCAAGATAGCCCATCGTGTACGGCGTCTTGTAAACGGGCCAATGGCCTGACTTGCCCTGGTTCCAGGCCGCCTGCATGTCGGAGAAGCTGTGCGGCGTGCTGGGCGATTGCAGTGCCTTAACCTTGGTCATATCCATGTGATACGGCGGGATGACGTTGCCGCTCGCGTCCTGCTGGTACCACACGTCCTTGCCGCTCTCGAGTGGAATCGGCAAGCGGTCACCATAGCCGCGTACGCCCTTCAGGGTGCCGAAGTAATGATCGAAGCCACGGTTTTCCAGCATCAGGATGACGATGTGCTTGATGTCCTTGATGGTGCCGGTGTCTACCGCAGCTGGAATGGCAAGCGCGCGGGCGATACTGGGCGGCAGCATGCCCAGCGCGAGGGCGGCGCCTGCCGACTTGGCGGCACCGGTGAGGAAACTGCGTCGATCGAGTTTTTTCATGGTCTTGGCTACGTAGGGATTAAGCACGGGACAGCACTTCGCGGCATCAGGGCGCGCAACTCAGCTTGGCGCCAGGTGCGGCGGGCGACGCCCGATTGGCGGTAGCAGAGGCGTCTGCGCCTGACGGGTTTGTCGAAGACCCGCCGCAGGCGGTTAGCGACAGGCTCAGAACGATGCAGGCCGCTACGGCACGGCCATACAACAGGAATTGGGTCATTGGCGGGAACTCATGGGGTGGTAGGACATTAGTAAAACTGATGACGAAGACAGTTGACCGCTCTAAGCGATGATCCGGTTTGGCCCGAACACGGCGCCAAGGCCTGGGCAGTAGCGGGTACCGGCACAGAGAATAAAAAATGAATGTGTCAGCAGAATGAAGACTTTTCATTTGAAAGCAATCATATTGTTGAATAAAATTCATTCTGTCGGTTCAGGCTCTGCCAGAGGCCGCTGACCACGAAAACCGTCCATTCCGGTCGCACCCGCCGCTAGGATGGCCACTGTCGATGCACCACCGAGATTGGGGCGCGCGCGGGCCCTGTCGACTTGGTGACAGTAAAATGAAGCAGCGCCAAAGGAGCTTGTCGTTCCGACACCAGTCGTCGGATTAATGAGGTGGCCACCCCGCCCCATGTGCGGGTTACGCTTGCGGAGTATCTCCTTACGAGGAGAAGCCATCATGCAAGAAGACTTTGGTTAGTACGCCTTTTTATTCTGCGCAGTCTGTGCACATGACGCCACTGTTAAGCCTACTTTCGGCTGCATTTTTTTGTGGATGAACTTGGTCGGGTGCGTTTCCTGTGTGATGGGCAGCAGTATGAAAATCACGGAAGACCCGATGGCGCAATGGCCTGATGCGTACGAAGCTCGAACGGACATCGACACATTTAAATGAACGCCATTGCGCCACTCTCGTTACAGGCTTGTAAGTCGAGCACGGATTGAAGTATGGCGCTAAACTCATGCGCTTTGCCAAGGAGAGCACCGCATGTCATCCGAAATCCGTGTAATCGCAGTCGTCCAAGGAAAACCCGGCACGGCCGACGCCATCCAGCAGGCGCTGTTGCGTTGTGTAGCGCCGAGTCGAGCCGAGACGGGGTGCCTGCTTTATACCCCGCACCGCGACCTCGATCGCACCGAGCGTTTCGTCTTCTTCGAGCGCTGGGCAAGCCGCGCAGCGCTCGCCGAGCATGAGGGCACCGAGCACTTTAAGGAACTGGTTCGCGAACTGACACCACTGCTTGCACATCCGCTCGACGTGACGGTGCTCGAAGCGCTACTGGACGATTGAGCGTGCCGGTCCGACGCTGACCACGAGTAAGCCATCCATGCGCCTGCTACGTCAGTTGCTCGGGCCAAGGCACGCGAACGAAGCCCTCCGCGACGGTATTTTCGTGCAGCGTTTGCCATGCCCGCAGGTCAAATTCGAACCAAAAGGGAATGGCGACGGGCCTCGAAACACGAGAAGCGCAGCGCGCCAGACGGAATCGTGTGGCATGCAACTCAAATCAATCGCAGCTCGGCGGCCGCTGCACCGAAATCATACGAATGCATAATCGGCTTGCGAGCCTGGCGTCGATCCGGACGCGCCACGTTAGCTGGCCTACGCACTTCATTCATGCGTAAAATAACGTGAGTATTCTTGTGGGCTAAAGCGCCAGCGTTTCGTGTGCCTTGACAATCTCGCTTGCCACCACCTCGATCTGCTCACGCTTGAGCATCGCCTTTGAGCGTAACAACTGATACGCATGTTCTTCCGACACACCGCGCCTTTCCATCACAAGCTGCGTGGCCTGCTGGATCACTCTAACCTTCGCTTGCTTCTTCTCGAGCCGCTCAATGTATCGATCGCGCATCCGCGATGCCTGACATTGCGTCAGCGCCACCGCGATCGCGGTCAACAATCCGAATGAGCGCACCGGTGACGGTATCATCGCCAGCGCATTCAGGCGCAGCACCGCTTCGATGGTGATCGGATTTTCGTAGGTCACCACGGGAATCACGGGCGGCGACATGCTGGTTCCGAGCCACGGAAAATTGATCGAGAGGGTTTCGGGGCGCATCGCCATCAGCACGAGTCCGGTTCCGACGGGCAAGCAGTCGAGTGTCGGCCAGCATACTTCCACGTCGCACCCAATGCGGTGGAGTTGCGCGAGAAGCTCGTCGCCATCCTGATCCTGCGGATGAATCACAACAACTTTCAGCGAGCTCAAATCGCGCAATATCGCAATGGTATCCGCGGTCCACGTCATCGTTCCGCCCTGGCATGTAAGCACTCACGAGGTGAATCCGCGGTCCGTTCCGGCGGGCTGCGCAAAATGACGCAGGGATGGGCATTCAGCAGTGAGTGTCGCAGGGCCGGTGAAGCGAGACTCGCAGCGTCGTGTGCGGGCCCGACCTCGCCTGGGTCGAATACATCGTCGAGGCCCGGAGGAAGCATGTCCAAAGTCGCATTGTGTTCGGCATTCAATATCGTGCCCCTCTTCAGGAAAGAGTGAAACTGCAGTCGAACAACGATAGCGGTCAAACAGGTTCTGACTTTGCGGCTATTGCATACATACTGAGGAGAAGTCGACCGTACGGCGATAAACGGTCCTGCCAGGCCACGGCACGAACGTGTACTCGCCATATGAGTTGCTTCCGATATGGATCCAGTGACGAAGAACATATGACACGACGATTCCTTGGAGACGCCAGAGAGGAAATCGGCCGGGCGGGATCCGGAGGCGTCGTGTCGTCGTGGGGCCGAACCGCGAACTTTCCGCTGGTGTACAGCGAGCGTGTAGCGATGAGAGAAGATTAGGTCGAGCCGGAGGGCGAATCTACTCTACGGTTGGATAGGCCAATGCCGCGTTAGCGTACCCCGCTTATACGGGCGTATAAGCGCAGCGAGGGGGTGAACGCTTACGATTGACCGCCCGTCTCAGTAGACATCAGGACGGCGGTCCCGCAATACGTGATTGAACGCATTCAATTGCCGGTGCCGGCGCGCGTCGGCCAGATTCACCGACGCCACCAGAATCTCTTCGTCCGTTGGGCTGGCAGGACCGGCCGCCGGCCAACCTTGCGAGTCGACAATCAGGCTGCGTCCAAGAAACGGCTGGTCGCGTTCAACGCCGACCCGGTCGGCCGCGGCCACGAACAGTCCGTTCGAATGCGCGCCGCCCATCGCCAGCAGATTCGCCATCGCGGGCAGCTCGGCCGGCTGCGCAGGCATCGGCACCCAGTTCGTCGGCACGCACAGAATATCGGCGCCCCTGGCCGCCGCCATCCGGAAAACTTCAGGGAACCAGATGTCATAACAGATCGCGCAAGCCAGCCGGCCAAACGGTGTATGAAACACAGGCATGCCGAGGTTACCCGGTTCGAAAAAGAGGTGCTCGTCACCCCATAAATGCATCTTGCGATAGCCGCCCAGCACGCCCCTCGGACCGATCACAGCCGCCGAGTTGTAGAGCGAATCGCCGTCGCGTTCGGCATACCCGGCCACCAGCGTGATGCCCAGACTCGCGGCAAGCGTGCTCCATTGCCCAATCGTGTCGCCGTCCGCCAAGGCCTCGGACAGCGCGAACGCCTCTTCACGCGACTCGAATACATAACCTGAATTGCATAGCTCCGGCAGCACGATCAGGTTCGCGCCGCGCGCATGCGCCTGCTCGATCAACTCGATCGAGTGCGCCACGTTGCGCACCTTGGCCCCCACTTCAGGGCACATCTGCACGCACGCCACCGTCACCCTGCTCTCGTTACCTGTCGTCATGGCTGCACACTCCTCGCAATCGGCGAGCGCACCGCGTCCCAGCGGTGCACGCTTTCATAGGACGCGGCTACGCGCAGAATCGTTGCTTCGTCGAACGGTCTGCCGGCAATCTGCAGGCCGATCGGCAAGCCGCGCGAATCGAAGCCGCATGGCAGGGACAGGGCCGGCAAGCCGGTCAGGTTGAATGGATAGGTAAGACGCCATGACGCCGCAAGCGGGCTCTCTTCCATGCCCCCGGTCACCACGGTTGCCTGTCCGCGCCGCCATGCGGTAACCGGCGACGCGGGCGTCACGACAACGTCGACGCGCTCGAATACCGCCTTGAAATCATCGATCAGGCACGCGCGCAACTGTTCGGCCTTCAGATAGTCCGACGCCGACACCATGCGGCCGATCTCGACGAGCGTACGCACGTCGTCGGCCATCGCGGCGGTCGCGCCGCGCTGCAGGCCGCGATCGTGATACGCGCTCGACGACGCGAGTTCGATGGCGAAGATCGCACCCAACCCGTATTGCAGATTGGGCACCTCGAAGTCGATCACCTGCGCACCGAGCGCGGCGAGCGCCGCAATGGCGCGCTCGACTTGCGCCTCGACTTCCGCCTCGTTGGCGCCGAAGAAGTGATTGCGGCACACGCCGATGCGCATGCCCGCGATGCCGCCGTCCAGCGACGCGGTGTAATCCGGCACCGGTACGTCGGCGCTGCCGGGGTCGCGCGTATCGTGTCCGGCGAGCACGTTGAGCAGCAGCGCCGCGTCGCGCACCGATAGCGTCAACGGTCCCGCATGATCGAGTGACCAACTATGCGGCACGATCCCCGCGCGGCTGACGCGACCGAACGTCGGCTTCAGGCCCACTACGCCGCACAGACTCGCCGGAATGCGAATCGAGCCGCCCGTGTCCGATCCGAGCGCGCCGTAGGCCATGCGCGCGGCCAGCGCCGCGCCCGAGCCGCCGCTCGACCCACCGGGAATGCGCGACGGGTCCCACGGATTGCGAGTGGGCGGCGTCTCCGTGCCCCACGCGAACTCGTGCGTGCGGGTCTTGCCGATCACTATCGCGCCGGCCGCCCGCAAGCGCGCAACGGCGGCCGCGTCTTCGTTCGCGAACCTATAGCCCGGCGCACGGCTGCCTGCCGTGGTCGGCATGCCGGCCGTCAGGTAGTTGTCCTTGATCGCAATCGGCACGCCATGCAGCGGACCGCGCCGCACACCGCGCTTCAGTTCCTCCGTGCATTGCTCGGCTTCGGCGCGCGCGGCCGGGTTCAGACATTCATAAGCCAGCACTTGCGGATCGAGCGCTGCGATCCGCGTGAGCAACGCGTCCATGACGTCGGTCGGCGCGACCTCGCCCGATGCAATACTCGCGGCGATGGCGGTGAGATCGTCGTTCATGTTTCGCCCGTGGTGGAAGGTCCCGCATAAGCGCGCGCCGGATCGAAGACGACCACCGGATGCACTTCTGACAGATCGAGTTCTCGCAACTTGCTAATCTCCGCGAGGATCGGCGCGTAGGTGGCGAGGTTGTGCGCCACGCGCTGCGCCGCGCACTCGACGCCGAGCCACCGGCCGAGCACCCGCATGTCGGCGTCCAACGGCTCTGTTGCGCCCGGCCTCGATTGCGGCGGCGTCAACAGCAACTCGGTTACGGCGGCTGGCGGCGCACGGCCGGGATCGCCGCGTGTGGGCATCCCTTCGACGAACGGGACGAACTGACGCTGCGCCACCTCGAACACGCGCCGCAATTCGGCAACCGGCTCGTGATGTTCGTCGACCCGCAAATCGAGGTGGGCATACGCCTCGTTGCGCACCACCTTGAGCGCCGCCGATTGGCGGCCGCGCTTGTCCCCGCCGGCGGCTTGTCCCGCTTCGAGCGCGCGCATCAGGCGCTCCTCCAGCGCGAGTTCACCGCTCGCTTCGTACGCGGCGAGCATCGCATCGAGCGTCCCGGCGCCGGTCAGCATGTTGCCCTGAATCGTACAGGACGTGCCGCTGCGCTGCCCCGCCCAACCCGTACATTGCGAACCGGTCCAGCACGCGCTTTGACCGTTGCGGTCGACAATGCCGAGTTGCCGCAGATCCGCGGCGGCATCGTCATTCAGTACCCGCGCGAGCGCCCGCTCGGCGCTCACGCCCTGATCGAGCAGGTCGAGCGCATCGAGCGCGAGATACGGATTGACCCAGGACTGCGTCGACACCGCGCCCACGCCGGTGCGCAGATACACGCACATCGCGCCGACCGCCGGCACCGCCGTGCTGACCGCCACGCCCAACGCGCCGGTCCGCGCGCAGCGCGCGACGATGGAAAACGTCATGGCAAACTTTCCCCTTTGCGTTACAGCGACAGAAAACGTGAAACCGTGGCTTGCGCCGACGTATCCGCCGTGTCACCGGCCGCCGGAATCTCACCCAGTTCGAGCACCGCGTAGCGATTCGCGACGGCAAAAGCAAAATGCACGTGCTGCTCGACCAGCAGCATCGTCGTGCCGGCGGTGTCCCGCTCGCGACTGAGAATGCCGACCAACCGTTCGATCACCGACGGCTGCATGCCCTCGGTGATTTCGTCGACCAGAATCAGCTTCGGCTGGCGAATCAACGCCCGCGCGACCAGCAACATCTTCTGCTCGCCGCCCGACAGTGTGCCGGCCTTCTGCTTGAGGCGATCCTTCAGAAACGGAAAAAGATCCTCGATTCGCTCGAAAAGCGGCTTGAAATCGCGATCGCGCATGAGGGCGAGCTTCAGGTTCTCTTCGACGGACAAGTCCTGAAACAAGGCCTTTTCCTGCGGGATGTAAGCGACGTCGCGCCGCGCGATCCGGTTCGGCGGCACGCCCGTGGTCCGCTCGCCGAACAGCGCGATGTCGCCGCTCTTCGGGCGAATGAAACCCATCAGCGTTTTCAGCAAGGTCGATTTGCCCATGCCGTTCTTGCCGAGAATCGCCACCACTTCGCCGCGCCCGAGCGTGAGGTTCAGGCCCTTGAGCACCATCGCCTCGCCGTACCCGCTGTGCAGCGCGTCGACCTGAACAATCGTCGATGCATTCATGCGTCCGCCTCCGGCTGACTGCCGGCGGGATGCGCACCGCCCGCATACACCGCACGCACGATTTCGGAGTTCACGACTTCCTCGACACCGCCGTCCATCACAATGTGCCCCTGGTGCAGCACGACGATGCGCGAACTGATCTGCTGCACGAAATCCAGGTCATGCTCCACCAGCAGCAGACACATCCGATAGCGCGACGACAGTTCGACGAAAATCTCGCCGATCTGCGTGCGTTCCTGTTTCGTCAGGCCCGCGGTGGGTTCGTCCAGCAGCACCGTACGCGGCTCCAGCGCGAGCACCATCGCCAGTTCAAGCGCCTGCTTCTGGCCGTGCGACAGATAGCGGCACTCGCGTTCGAGAATCCGGTCGAGTCCTGTCAGCCGCAGCACGTCGAGGGCCGGCTGCGGCAGTGCGAGCACCGGGTCGCGCTGCCATTTCGACGGCGGCGCCACCCGATAGCGCGCAACGCGCAACGCCTCACCGACGCTTAGCGATTCGAACACAGTCGCGGTCTGGAATTTGCGGCCGACGCCAAGCGCCACGCAGTCGTACGGGGCCAGCGTGCGGATCTCCGTGCCGCCGATCTCGACTGTGCCGCCCGAGCGCTCCGCGCCGTCCGCAATGCAGCGCATCAGCGTGCTCTTGCCCGCGCCGTTCGGTCCGATCAGACTGAGCAGCTCTCCGGCGCGCGCGTCGAAGCTGATGTCGTCAAGCACCTTGAGGCTGCCGAAATGCCTTCGCACCTGCTTGATCGATAGCGCCACACGGCTGTTGTCCCCCATGCCGTCACCGCGCGGCGGCGCTGCGGCCAGCGTCACCGGCGCGGGCGCCGCACGGCGGCGGCGTCGGGGCAACACCTGGCGCGCTGCGCCGGCTACGAGCGGCGCGAGCCCGCGCGGCATCGCCACGATCACGACGACGAACGCCACGCCCACCAGCAGCGTCCAGACATAAGGCAGATTGCCGCTGAGATAGGCGCTGCCGACGTCGATCAGCATGGCGCCGACAATTGGCCCGATCAGCGATCCGCGCCCGCCCAGCGCGACCCAGATGACCAGTTCGGTGCCGAACACAAAACCGGCGTATTCCGGCGCCACCACCATCTGCACGCAGGCAAACAGAAAGCCCGCGAACGCGGCGATGACCGCGCACGCGTCCATCAGCCGCGCCTTGTAGCGCGACACATCGATGCCGAGATACTCGCAGCGTGCTTCGTTTTCGCGAATGGCGACCAGCAGTTGCCCCGCATCGCTGCGCACGAACATCCAGGCCACCACGGCCAGCAAAACCAGCAATGCGCCCGCGATGAAGAACCAGGCTTCAAGCGGAATATCGAAGCTATCGAAGCCGGACAGGCCGCTGCTCGATCCGGTGAACTCACCGCCCGAATAGATGCACTGAACCAGCACGATCGGCAATACGAGGGTGACGACCGAGGCGTAGAGCGGCGATGCCCCGTGATAAAACGCCAGCCAGCCAATCGCGCGCGACACGATCCAGGCTGCGGCGAGGCCGGCGGCGAGCGCCGCCGCCGCAAGCGGAAACGAAAAGCCTGCATGCGTGAAAATCAGACCGGCCGCGTAAGCGCCGATGCCGAAAAATGCCGACTGCCCGAATGTGAGGATGCCTGTATACCCCCACAACAGATCGACGGTCAACGCGACTGCCGCATACAGAAACGCGCGAATCAGGTTGTTGACGAGGAAGGTCGGTAGCGTGATGCTGCATATGGCCAGAACGACGAGCGCCACGCCGCCGATCGCTGCCGGCCCCTTCCACGGCGAAGCCACCGCGGTGCGAAACGACAGGGAGGAAGCGGGATCAGCCACGTGCGAAGCCCTCCGGTCTAACGCGTAACAACAAGGCCGCCAATACCGCGATGGTCAGACCGCCGAGCACGGGATTGACGAAGGTGCTGACCAGCACTTGCGCGCCACCGAGCACCACGCTCGCCACCGCAAGACTGACCAGCGAAGAACCGGACACCAGCACCAGCATGAATGCGCCGACGATCCACGGCACGCCCATGTTCGGATCGACGCTGGCAAGCGGCGTAATCAGACAGCCCGCGGCCGACGCCAGCGCCGCGCCGGTACAGAAGGTCATGAAGCGCACCCGCGAACTGCTGATGCCGAGCCCGCGTGCGAGGGCTTCGTTCATGATCACCGCCCGGGTCTGCAAGCCGAGCCGGGTGCCGTTGAGCAGCCAGCCGAGCGCGAGCGCAACCAGCACGGCCACGCCGACCAGAATCAGCCGGTAGGCTGAGTACTGAGTACCGGCGAGCGAGATCGCGCCGTCCACCGGACTGGCCACCATCTGCACGCCGCGGCCGAAAGCCAGCGTGATAAGCTGGCCAACGATGATGCCCAGACCCCAGGTCGCCAGAATCGCGTCGAGCGGGCGCGCGTACAGCGGGCGAACGATGAACCGCTCGACCGCCATCCCCGCCACGAAGCCGATCACGAGCGCGCATGGCACGCCCCACCACCAGTTCAGGCCGGCGTGCTCGACGAGCACGCTCGCATAGCCGCCCGTCGTCAGAAACGCGCCATGCGAGAAGTTGATGATCTTCATCACGCCGAAGACCATCAACAACCCTGCCGAAACGATGAACAGAATGGCCGCCGTGGTGACGACGTCAAGGCCGAGATTCAGCATTGCCGGAACTCCATGGCACGGCTTAGTTCAAGGCCGGACACTGCGCCCCCGGATCAACGTTGCGGAAGGATTCGATCACCTTCACCGAACCGTCCGGCTGCACCTGGCCCAGATACATCGTGAGCGGCGTATGACGTTGCTTGTCCATCCGGATCTGGCCACGCGGGCCGTCGAACGAAACCTGGGCGAGCGCCGGAATCACCTTCGCCGTGTCGACCGAACCGGCTTTCTCCACCGCGGCCTTGTACAGGTAGATCGCCTCGTACTCCGGCACCGACAGATCATTCGGCGTCTTCAGATCCGCACCGAAGCGTTTTTGCATCGCGGCGAGGAACGTGTGGTTCGCCGGCGTATCGATGTTGGTCACATACGAACCGGAGATGTAGATCCCCTGCGCGTCCGCGCCCATGCTTTTGGCGGTACCCTCGTCGACGGCGAGATTACCGTACGGAACCTTCACGCCGGCCGCACGCAGTTGCTTGGTCAGGGTGACGTTCGGCGCGCCGCCCGCGGTCGAGGTGATGATCGCGTCAGGCTTGGCCGCCTGCAGCTTGCTGATGATCGATGTCCAGTCGGAACCGTCCATCGGCAGATACTCGTTGCCCACCACCTTGCCGCCGTGCTTCTCGATGTAGGTCTTCGTGAAGTCGAGCATACCGCGACCGAACGCGTAGTCGCTGCCGATCAGGAAGAACGTCTTCGCCTTCTGCTGCTTCATGAAGTAGTCGACGATCGGTGCGACCTGCTGGTCGGGCACCCATGCATCGACGTACATATAACGGTTGCAGGAGCGGCCTTCATAAAACGACGTGTAGATGAACGGCACCTTGCCGCGCGTCACGATCGGCAGGCCTGCGTTGCGCGCGGCACTCGTTTCCATCGAGATGAGCGCGTTGACCTTCTTTTCGAAGATCAGCGAATCGAAGGCCTTTTGCGCGCCCGCCGCGCCGCTGCCGTCGTCGGCCACTTCCAGGCTGACCTGACGTCCCAGAATGCCGCCTTTCGCATTGATCTCGTCGACAGCCAGTTGCGCCGCCTGAACCACTGACGGAGCAACCACGCTATTCGCGCCGCTCAGACCCACGGGCACGCCGATCCTGATCGGATCGGCGGCCATGGCCGCGTGGCTCGCCATCGAGAGCGATACCAGCAGGGCGACCGCCGCGCCGCCTGAGCGGCCGGCAGTCAGAAGGGAAGAGATTCTTTTCATTATCGTCAAGGCTCCTTGGTTTTTTGTCGAATCGACTTAAGTGACGCAGCCTTGCGGCACTTAGAGCTGCACCCCGCGCGTGAGCGCGCCATCCACTACAAGATTCGCCCCGCTCACGAAGCTCGCCGCCGGACTCGCGACGAACGCGACCGCGTTCGCGATCTCCTGCGGGCGCGCCATGCGCCCGCTGGGATTCAACGCGAGTGCTTCCGCGAACAGCTTCGGATCGTTATGTTCGATGTGATCCCACACGCCCCCTTCGAAATAGACGTTGCCCGGCGACACGGCGTTCGCGCGGATGCCCTTCGGCGCGAGGTGGTACGCGAGGCCTTGCATGTAGTGGATCAGCGCCGCCTTGAAGGTCCCGTAAGGGCCGGCGGCAAAGTCGATTTCACGGCCGGACACGCTCGATATCGCGATAATCGAGGCGGCCTTGCTCGCTTCCAGAAACGGCAGCGCGGCGTCGACCAGGTTGACCGTGCCCATCAGGTCGGTTTCGAATTCCTTGCGCCATGATTCGGGATCGTTGCCGATCGAGAGCGCGCTCACATTGGCGACCACGATGTCGATGCCGCCCAGTTGCGCGGCGGCGTCCCGTGTCCAGGCCTGCAACGCCGGACCGTTCGAAACGTCGACCGAGGCGCCGCATACCTTGACCGCACCGGCTGTGATCTGCACGATGCCGGCCACCGTCTGTTCGACCGCGGCGCCGTCACGCGCGCAGAGCGCGACGTCCGCGCCTTCGGCTGCCAGCGTTTGCGCGATGGCGCGGCCGATACCCTTGGTGCCGCCGGTTACGAGTGCCTTCAAACCTTTGAGTTTGAGATCCATGCTGGTGTCTCCTCAGGCAGCCGGTGCGAGATATTTCTTGCTGATCGCCGCGCCGACCGAATACTTCGGGTCGACGAAATTGCCCAGCCGCACCCTGCCGCACTGACTGAGCATCATGTAGGCATCCCAGCGGTCGAAGCCGTATTCCTTTTCCATCCACAGCACCAGTTCGTGGTACGCGATGCGCGTCGCGTCTTCAAGCGGGCGGGCGCTGCCAATCGCCATCAGCAGCTCATCGGTTTCGAGGCGCGGCCATTCGATGTGCCAGCCCTTGATCAGATCGACGTGGATCGTGGTTGTACTGGAGAATTCGACAGCGGTGCCGCACACTTCGCCGTCGCCCTGGCACGCGTGCGCGTCGCCGATAAAGAGCCGCGCGCCGGCGGAGCGTACGGGCAAATAGGTGATGCTGCCCGGGCCCATGTCGGGCACGTCCATATTTCCGCCGTGGTTGTCCGGTGTGAGCGAATTGATCGAGTCGATTTCCGGCGACAGGCTCAGCGTGCCGATATGCGGCTTGTACGGCAGCGTGACGCGCTTGCTCCAGTAGACGCCTTCTTCGTCCACGTCGATCTTGCGGGTGATCTCGGGCAGCGGCTCATTGAGCGTTGCGGTGTATTCCGTACCGGTCAGCGCGCCGAAGCGCGGAATCAGGCAGCAGGTGCCGCGCGGATTGTCGCCGCGCGGCAACATCGATTCGATGTACACCGCAACCACGTCGCCCTTCTCGGCGCCTTCGATCATGATCGGGCCGCTTTGCGGATTCAGGAACGGCACCCGCAACTTCTGACTCGGCAGATCCTGTTCCGTGAGGATCTTGCCGTCAAATGCATCGCGTGTCTGAACCACGACCCGGTCGCCCGGGGCGATGTTCATCACCGGCGTCGAGTACGGTCCGATGGTGTAGTGAAACGTGCCCTGACGGGATTCGCTGAGTTCATGCGTTTCGCGGACTTGGCCGCGCGCGACGCCGCGTGTGTGCATGATCGATTGTTCAAGCCATTTCATCATGGTGTTCCTGCTCAAATATGGGTTGTCGAAGTGAATTGGCGCAACGCTGACGCCGCATCACACTGAAATTAGCGCTCTGACGTTATTGGCTTCCATCTGGTCCCCAGGTCCCGCCGACACAACCTGCCCGCGAACCAGCACGACATAGTCGTCGGCTACCGCCTGCGCGAAATCGAAAAATTGCTCTACCAGCAGGATCGACAGCGATCCTTTCAGCGAACGGATCACTGCCTCGATCTCCATCACGATCGACGGCTGGATGCCCTCGGTCGGTTCGTCGAGAATCAGCAGCTTTGGATTGGTCAGAAGCGCCCGGCCAATCGCAAGCTGCTGCTGCTGTCCGCCCGACAGATTGCCCGCAATGCGCCGGCGCATCGTCTTCAGCACAGGAAAGGTATGAAAGACGTCGTCGAAGGAGAATTGCTTGCCCTTGGCGGTCTGATTGCGCTCGCCCGCGTAAGCGCCGATGCGCAGGTTTTCTTCGACGCTGAGTTGCGGAAAAATCTCGCGTCCTTGCGGTACGTAGCCGAGACCCGCGAGCACGCGTCGATGCGACGGCGTGCGCGTGAGCGGCTGACCCGCCAGTTCGATTTCACCGCCTTTGACCGGCAGCAACCCGACGAGGCACTTCAGCAAGGTCGTCTTGCCCACGCCGTTACGGCCGAGTACGACGGTGCAGGCGCCTTCGGCCACGTTCAGCGACACGTCGCGCAACGTGTGGCTGCTACCGTAAAACTGATTGAGTGCGGAAATCTTCAGCATGTTCACCGTCCGAGATAAACCTGAATCACGCGCGGATCGTTGCGCACGCTCTCCATCGATCCCTCGCCGAGCAGTTGCCCTTCATGCAACACGCTGACGAGGTCCGCGATCTCGCCGACAAAATCCATGTCGTGCTCGATCACCACCACCGCCCGCTCGGGCGACTTGAGCCGCGCGATCAATTCGGCGGTGCGTGCGGTTTCATGGTCGGTCATGCCGGCAACCGGTTCGTCGAGCAGAATCACTTGCGGATCGGCGACAAGCAGCATGCCGATTTCGAGCCACTGTTTCTGCCCGTGCGACAGTGTGCCGGCCATTCGATGCCCTTCGGACTCGAGCCCGATCGTCTCGAGCACTTCGTCGATGCGCCGGTTCTGTTGCGCGCCGAGGCGCGAGCGAACCATCTCCGCATATCCGCGACCGTTGCGAATCGCCAGTTCGAGGTTTTCGCGAACCCGCAACGCTTCGAACACGCTCGGCTTCTGGAACTTGCGGCCGATGCCCAGGCGCGCGATGGACGTTTCGTCGAGCGTCGCGAGGTCCGTGACCTTGTTCAGAAAGACCTCGCCGCCGGCCGGCCGGGTCTTTCCCGTGATGACGTCCATCAACGTCGTCTTGCCCGCACCGTTCGGACCGATGATGGCGCGGATCTCGCCGTAACGGAACTCCATCGACAGATTGGTGATCGCCGCGAACCCGGAGAACCTGACAGACAGGCCGCTGATGTAGATGGCCGTAGCCCGTTGTGGGTGATTCATCGGCCGTCTCCCTTGCTTTCGCTGCCGGCGGCCTTGAGCGTGCCCCACACCCCGTTGCTGAAGTAGACAACGATCACGAGCGTGACGGCTGCAAGAATGAAAGGCCACACCGCCGGCAGTTGCGCGGTCAGCCAGAACTTGAGTCCGTTGACCACGATCGCGCCGACGATTGCGCCGATCAGCGTGCCGCGCCCACCGATGGCCACCCACACGGCAATCTCAACGGACAGTTGCGGCGAAACGATAGTCGGGTTGACGATGCCGACCTGCGGCACGTACAGCATGCCGGCAAATGCCGCGAGGACCGCCGAGAGACACCATGCGAAGAGCTTCAGCGTATGCGTGCGGTAGCCGAGAAAACGCATCCGCGCTTCGTCGTCGCGCACCGCGATTAGCGCCCGACCGAAACTGGAGCGCGCGAGAAAGCGCACGCCGACATAGGCCACCACCAGCAGCAGGCACGAACACACCGCGAGGCCGATCTGCGTGGACGTATCGGCAAGCTTGCGGCCCGCGAGGCTCGTGAAGCCGGTCATGCCGTTGTTGCCGCCGAGGCCCACGTCATTGATGAACAACAGCAGCATCAGCGCATACGTGAGCGCCTGCGTGATGATCGACAGATACACGCCGTTGATGCGCGAGCGGAACGTGACGAAACCGAACGCGCCGGCGACCAGCACGGTGACGACGATCGTGACGACGATCGTCACGTCGAGCCGCGAGAGCATCTTCCATACGGCGGGAAAATCGTGCGCGCCCATGTATTGCATGAAGTCCGGTAATACGTGCGTCTCAGCGTAGGCGCCGTTCAACAGATAGATGGCCATCATATAGCCGCCTATGCCGAAGAAGATACCGTGCCCGAGGCTCAGGATGCCCGCATATCCCCAGACCAGATCGAGCGCCAGCGCGAGCAGCGCGAAACACATGATCTGTCCGATCAGGTTGATGCCGAACAGCGATAGATGCAGCGCATTCGACTCCGGAATCACAAAATAGGCGAAGGGCAGATAGAGCGCCACCAGGACCAGCAACGGGACGATGCTGACCTCCACGGTCTGGCCCATCCATTTCGTTGCGAGTGCCGACAGGGTGAATCTCCTGCTAGTGCGCGGATCGGGAAACGTGTTCATACGCGGGTCTTCAATGCAAAGAGTCCTTGGGGGCGCTTCTGGATAATCAGCACGATGAGCAGAAGCACGGCCACCTTGGCGGCAACCGCTCCGTAGAACGGTTCGATAAACTGGTTGATTTCGCCGAGCGCGAGCGACGAGACGACTGTCCCTGCGAGACTGCCCGCACCGCCTAATACCACCACCATGAATGAGTCAACGACGAAGCCCGTGCCCATCGACGGATTGACACTGGCGATCTGTGTCAACACTACGCCGGCCAGTCCCGCGAGACCCGCACCCAGGCCGAACGCGATGCGATCGACACGCTCGGCGGGCACGCCGAGGCAGCGCGCCATGTCGCGCAGCTGCGTGGTGGCGCGCATCAGCAATCCGAGCTTCGTGAAGCGGACCACGGCGAAGGTTGCCGCGAAGATCAACACGGCGAGCACGATTGCAAACACGCGGTTGTAGGTCACGAAAAAGCCGGGCGCGACCTGCATGCCGCCGTTGAGAAAGCCGGGCGTGATGAACTCGACGTTCTGCGAGCCGAACAACACCTGAATCAGCTTGATCAACGCGATGCTGACCGCCCAGGTGGCGAGCAGGGTCTCCAGCGGCCGGCGATACAGAAACCGGATGACGAAGAATTCGAGCAACATGCCGCACGCTGCGCAGATCATGAACGCCACGGGAATCGCAACGAAAATGTAGGCGTCGAACCAGCCCGGCAGATAGGCCTGCATGAAACGTTCGACGAGATACGTCGCGTACGCGCCGATCATGATGAATTCGCCATGCGCGAGATTGATCACGCCCATCAGGCCGAACACGATCGACAGGCCGAGCGCGGTCAGCAGCAACACGCCGGCGTAGCTCAAGCCGCTAAACAGAATCGACAAGCCCTTGCCGAGCGACAGCCACGTGTCCATGTGGCGAATCGCGCCCTGCACTGCAGCCAGCACGTCCGGATCCGAGCGCACGGAATCCTGCGCCGCAAAGTTCGCCAGCGCGGTGCGCGCGGTTTCGCTCGGCACCTCGGCGACAGCCTTGATCGCCGCCAGGCGGTCGGCCTTCACATTGCTGTTCAGCCCGCGTTTAGCCAGAGCCAGCGTGAGAATGGTCGCGATATCCGGGTCGTGCTGCGCCTTGACCGCACGGGCGACGACAGCGGGATCGAGCAATGCAAAGAACTTGTCGACTTGCCGCGCAGCCGTCGCGCGGGTGTCCTGCTGTGGCGAGAAGAGGTCCATTTCCGCCGACGCCACCGCGAGCCTGCGCATCATCACGATGCTCGGCACATAGGGCGAATCCGCCGGCGCGTTGGCGCGCGGCTGAAGCGTCGCCGCGTCGAGCGCAGGGTTTTCCTGCAGCGTCGCCTGACCGTCTGCGCCGCACACCAGCGCGCCGTTACGAATCGCATCGACGACCTGACGCGCCCACGCACGCTCATGCGTATCATCCGACACGCCGGCTTCGACGAGTTGCTGTAGTGCAGCGGCCTTATCGCCGTCCGTCGCGCAAAACGACGTGAGCATCGCAGCGCGGCCCGGCGCGGCGCTCGCGCTAGTGGCCCAGACAAGCGCCAAACAAGCGATCGCGAAAAAGATCTGCCTGAAATTGATCATGGGTGTTTCCATTCGATCCTGCTACGGGGATCGGCATGCTTGCGTATGCCGATCCCACCACTGCCTGACGATTCGACAGGGACTGTCAAGCCTTGCCGATGAACGGGCTGAATGGCACCGGCTTCTCGATGTCTTTGGACTTCCACATAACGTCGAAGCCCTGAGTCGCGTTGATCGAGCCGATCATGTCGCCACGCCACAAGTACTGCGTGGAAGCGTCCATCTTCACGGTGTAACCCGCCGGATCGACCATCGACTGACCCGCGAGCGCCTTGCGCACCGAGTCCGTGCTGATGGACTGCGCTTTCGCGGCAGCCTGCGCCCACAGATTGATGCCGAGATAGGTCGACACCATCGGGTCGATCACCATGTCCGGCCGATGCTTCAGGTTGTGGGCGCTGACGTAGTTCTTCCATTCGCTCTTGAACTGGCGGTTCTGCGGCGTATCGACGTTCTGGAAGTAGCACCAGCAGCTGAGGTGACCGACCAGCGGCTTCGTATCGAGGCCTTCCAGATCGCTGTCGACTACGTCGAGACCAAGGATCGGAATATCGGTTGCGCGCACGCCCTGATTGATCGCTTCCTTGAACATCGCCGGAATCGAATCGCCGACCACCGTCATCACAACGATGGCCTGGCCGCCCGGTTGCGCGGCGAAGTCCTTGATGTCGCGCACGATGGTCTGGAAGTTCGACTGCCCAAATGGTACGTAGTGTTCGCGCCATGCCGAGTCAGGAATGTTCTTGGTCTTCAGATAGCCCTTGAGCATCTTGTTGATCGTGCGTGGCCAGACGTAGTCGCTGCCGATCATATAGAAGCGCCTGGCGCCGCCGCCCTGATCACTCATCAGGTAATCGATCGCCGGGAGCACCGAGCTGCTCGGCGGCGAGTTCAGATAGACGACGTTCTTCGACTGCTCTTCGCCTTCGAAGTGAAGCGGATAAAACAGCAGACTGTCCTGCGACTCGACCACCGGCAACACCGATTTGCGCGACACCGAGGTCCAGCAGCCGAACAGCGCCGCGCATTTGTCGCGCAGGATCAGTTGCTTCGAGAGCTGCGCGTACATGGGCCAGTCCGACGCCGGATCGACGACGACACCCTGTAGCTTGCGCCCGAGCACGCCGCCCTTGGCGTTGATCTGATCGATCGTCATCAGTGCCGTATCTTTTAGCAGCGACTCGCCGTTGGCCATCGTGCCCGATTGCGAAAACAGCAAGCCGAGCTTGATCGGATCGCTGGCTCCCGCGGCAAACGCAGCCTTAGGTAGCGCAGTGCCCGCAGCGGTCACCAATCCGGAGCCGACTGCCGACAGGAAGGTACGTCTTTTCATTTGCTTCACTCCGCCATGGATTACAAATCGCAAACGCAAAAAGCCCGAAACCAGACAAGCTGGTTTCGGGCTTTTTTGGCCGGTGCCGCTCAAGACGCCTTTGTCTCGAACAGCGAAATAGATGCTGTGGACCCCCGTCATGCACGATGGGTCAGCGCGACTCTATAAGCAATGGCTATGCCAGCTTTTGCTATCGGTCGGGATGCGGGCCGCAAAACCCTTTTGTGACCCGGATGCGAATTGATCAGTTGCGTTCCTGCCAAAGCGGAAGGCATTATAAATAAAGCAGTCGGCGCGGCTGACTGGCTCAGCACCGCACAAATAAAGTGCGCTTGCGCACCAGCCGCGTGCCACTCGCACAAAACAGCGTACTTCCCAAACGTAACGACAATTGGTTTTATCGAATGCCCCGTATTGATGCCGGCCGTACCTCGGACCCAATCAGAATTGGCGTGCTCTACTCACGCTCAGGCGTGACCTCAGCCGCGGAGCTCACTCAACTGCAAGCCACCATGCTTGCGGTGGAGGAGATCAATCGCGCAGGCGGCGTGTCAGGACGAGAGATCGAACTCGTCTGTCTAGATCCGCAATGCCAGCCGCGGCGCTATTCCGACCTCGCCGAACAACTGATTCTCGAACACCGGGTTCGGGTCATCGTCGGCTGTTATATGTCCAGCACGCGCAAGGCGGTCATTCCGATTGTCGAACGGCATAATGCGCTGCTCTTCTATGCGACACCGTATGAAGGCTTCGAATACAGCCGCAATGTCATCTACACTGGTGCGGCGCCCAATCAGAACACCCTGCCGCTCGCCGGTTTCATGCTCACGCAGTTCGGCTCACGCGTGAGCATGATCGGTTCAGACTATGTGTGCCCATACGAGTCGAATCGCGTGATGAGCGATCTGATCCTCGAACGCGGCGGAGAAAAGGTGGACGAAACCTATCTGTCGCTCGATGCGCCGTGGGAGAGTTATCTGGACATCGCAAAGCGGATCAAGCAACTCGCACCCGACTTCATTTTCTCCACGGTAGTCGGTGAAGGTATTCCGCATCTGTACCGTGCGTTTGCGCAGGTCGGGCTCGATCCGTACCGCACGCCTATCGCCAGCCATATGACCAGTGAAGCCGAAATTGCGGTAATGGGAAACGACCTCGCACAAGGACACATCACCTCGGCCGCGTACTTCCAGAGTGTGGATACAGCAGCGAACCACGATGCCGTCGCTCGCTATCAGGCCCGTTTCGGCGAGGATCAGCCGACCAACATGTGCTGGGAAGCCTCCTATTTCCAGATGCATCTGCTCGCGGATGCGATCCGCCGGGTTGGCTCCGACGACCCGACGCTGTTGCTGCGCGTGTTGCCCGGACTCGAGTTCGACGCGCCGCAAGGCCGCGTGCGGATCGACGAGCACAATAACCACACATACCTGCATCCGTTGATTGGCCGGGTCGACGCGCATGGCCGCTTCGACATAATCGGACGCGCGCCTGAACGCGTGAAGGCGGATCCCTACGTCGTCTCTCACAGCACGCCAGCGTGGACCGCGCACGCGCATCCTGAACTCGCACGCGCGGGAGCAGATCGATGAAGCGGACCGCGCAGACGCCGGCGATCCTGCGCGACCTGCGTTCGCTAAAAGTCGTTGTGATTCATCCGCAGGATCAGGATGGCGAAGAGTTGCTCGCGCAGCTTCAGCGCATCGGCTGTGACGTGCAGGTATGCTGGCCGCGCCTCGACAGCCTGCCTTCCGACACCGGCCTCGTCATCATGGCGATGCGTCCTGAGGCGCTGTCAGTCGATTACCCGTGGCTCGGAACCAGTACGTCGCCGCCGGTGATTCCGGTCGTGACCTACGAAAATCCGATCACCATCGAAGCGGTGCTGCGGTTGAATGCGTTCGCTACGATCCCGTCGCCGGTTCGCTCGTTTGGGTTATTGACCGCCATCGCCGTCGCGCTCACGCAATTCAAGGCATCCCGCGCACGTGAGCGATACATCGAGCGGCTCGAGCAGAAGCAGGCGAAGGTTCGGGTGATCCAGCAGGCCACGCGGATCGTAATGGACTCGCGCGGCATGTCTGAAGAAGATGCGTATCAACTGCTGCGCTCAAAGGCCATGCTCAAACGCGAACAGATCGAGACGGTGGCCGGCGACATCGTCAAGGCACACGAAACCCTGAGTTTCTAACCTCGGCGCGGTGGCGTTGCGCAGGCGCAATTGGGTTCGAAGTTTGGGCGCTGGTGCCGCAGTAAGAGATGGACGGTAGAGTTTCGGGGATACAAAGTCGCTGCAGCGGCGGAACGCCTTCCCAAGCACGAGTAGAAGCTTGTTGGCCCAGCGGTGCTCTGTGGAATGATCGACCGCAATTCCACGCTCGGCCATCATTTCCTCGAGATGAAGCAAGCTAAGCGGATAGGCGACGTACCAACGCACGCAGGTCAGGATCACCTCCAGCGGATAATAATGTAGCCGTATAAGCACGCCTGCCACACCCGGTTCCATCTTATCGACGAGCTTCTGCCGTGGCACGTGGCCGACAAGCTGCACACGCCAGCCAGTCCACCGACCCCGGCTCCCTGACCCGCCGGCTTCGAACCACCATCGTGCCTCATGCGCACGCGCCTGGACGAACGGGCCGCGTGAGCCACTTACTTTTTTCCTACCTTCACATCGCGAAGCGAAGGGCTGGCACGCATGCAGCCTGTCGATGCTCAGGCAAAGCCGCTCCAGCATGAGGCCGCGAGTTTATCCGTCATCTCAAGTGGAGACGATTCCATGGCGCAACCTTGAGAGCCTCCCCTCAAAAACATACGCGAAACGCGTAGTTGCGAATGTTCCTTGCACCAACGTCCCGCGCCGAAACTGTTTGACTTCCTGAGATCGCCCCGTACAATGGACTCATGTTGCAGCGCAGCATTTAGCTTTCGGCCATCTTGGTGCGTATCTGGTTTCACTCGTAGCCCTTGACGCCTTACCTTACGGAGCAGTGATGAACACACTTACCCCTCAGCAGTTGATTGCCACCCAGCAAGCCAACCTCGACGCATTTTTCGGCGTTGCGAACAAGGCATTTGCAGGTTTCGAAAAGCTGGTCGCGTTGAATTTGCAAGTTAGCAAGGCGACTCTTGCCGAAAGCCAGGAAATCGTGACCAAATCCATTTCGACCAGCAATCCGGGCGAGCTGCTCGCATTGCAAGCAAGCCTCTCCCAGCCTGCTGCGGAAAAGGTGGCCGCATACGGCCGCAGCGTTTACGAAATCGTGTCCGAAGTTCAAAGCGAGATTTCGGCCGCCGCGACAGCACAGGGCGAGCAATTGCAGCAAGATATTCAAGGGTTCGTCGAAGGTCTCAAAAAGCGTGCGCCCGCAGGAAGTGAATCAGCTTTAGCTGCGTGGAGCTCGGTCTTCTCTGCGGCGAACGCGACCTACGAATCGGCCAACAAGGCCGCAAAGCAGTTCGTCGCTACGGTGTCCACCGTCCAGTAACACCGCTGTTGTCCCTTTGCGCTTATGTGTTCTGAAAATGCGAACTTCGGTTCGCATTTGTCCTTTCTGCATTGGACGCATTGAGAAGCGGCGAATGTCGACCGTGACTCGATTTGTTTGAAACGTTGAGGCGCCGCAAAATGGCGAGGGTGGCTCGCCGATAGCTCACAGCTCTGCCGCTTCTTGCAATCAGAATACGCCGACCTTTCGGTCAGTACACGCCGGATATGGAGCGATCGGACAAGACGTTGCGCCCATACAGGGCGTCAACCCAAGGAATGAATCAATGGACAGACTGCATGGACGACCGATTTGATAGACGGGAACTGTTGCTGCACCTTGGCGACATGCTCGACGCGTTGAGCTGTTTGGCCAGGACGAGTGACCCGGGTGTGTTGGTGACGCAGCTCGCGCAGGGAAATGATTCCTTGCAGAATTTCGAGTTCCTCCGGGCACTGTCACCAGATATGACGGTGGCAGCGTTCAGCCAGGGCGTTGCTAACGCGTTCTGCATGTGGCCACGAGAACTGTTGGAGGCGGAGCTCAACCGGGACGACTTGGCGTCAACCGTTCAGCGCCACCTTTTTCACGGTAACCCCAACGGCTGGAGCGCGTATATCAGTCACGTCCAGAAGAAAGTGACGTGGTTCGGCACGGGACTCTCGACCATGAACGAGGACTCCGTGGTCGAACCGTCCCACGATGCCGAAGATGAAGCGGGTTCGGTTGAGGCGCCGCCTTTGGCCGAGCCGGCCGCGGCGTTGGAGGTCGAGGTCCGCAACGAGAAGAGAGGGTGGCCTTGGCCCGAACCGAGGTCCACGTCGTAACGCAACAAGCTCGTGGCTAGGTCAAAGTAAATGAAAGATACCCGGCCGGCGCTACCAGGTATCTTTCCCGTTCTGACGCGGACCCATGCACCTTGCGTCGATACTTCGGGCGCCGGCAGTTGGTTTTTAACTGCCCCCGAAAAAGACGTTGCATTGCGGGTCCACTCTGCACGGCCTCATACTTTTCGCACCGCTTTGCATCTTTGTATCATGCGTGCCGCCATAGGATTCCATTCCGGCACTCGGTGAAGACGCAGCCTGAGTCGCGGTATTTTCTGCTGGCGTAGGTTGTGGCGCCTGCGGCGTGCTTTGCGCATGCGCAGACCCGATTATTACAAACAGCCCTACAGCACTAACAACCAATTGTGATTTCATGTCGGCTCCTTTATCTGACGTGGAGTTGAAATCCACGCGATTTGCAATGCACGCGTCCCTTGGTTGAAATCCAGACTCGAATTGCGGACGCGAAGATGAAACCGTATCCGCGGGACACCGTCCAGGGACCGGGTTTTAGATGTTTGGGAAGATACCAGGCGCAGTGCGCCGAGCGGGGATTGCTGGCGCAACGTGGCGTGCGAACAGGCAATGTCAACGGATTTTGTGGACCCCTCGACACGAAGTAGTCGCCCTCCAAGTACGTTATAGAGCCTGATAAGACGAAACGGAAGCGAATATTTAAATCGAATGTCTCCGTACAGCGCAGCGGTCCACTTTGGGTGGCAGATTGAGATATGAAGATTGACGCGCTAGTGCTCGTCCCTGCTTTGCCCTCAAATCACCCTTCCGAAAACATTGCCAGAATCGTTTGCTGTTTTACAACTTAGCCCCCCAAAAATCGCCAACATTCGCCGCCTCTGGCAAGGCAGATAGATCGTGGTCAAAGGCCACTCGATTCGCAAGGCAGCGAAGAGCATGTTCACGCCCGCTTGAGCTGATGCGTGCCTGGATTGCATGCAACGAGCCTGCAGCGAGACAGCCGCTTGCGTCATGAGCGAGCTTTGCAGAACTCCCCATGGCTCGCCTCGACTTCACCCGTAAAAACACCGCTACTTACGTGTGCTGCCATCGGACATTTCATATGCCGACCGTACCTCCCCCGTCGAGTAAGCCCCGGTGTGCCCCTGCGTGCCGCGCCGTACATTCGTGTGCCGACGGACCATCAGGAAAACTCTCCCGTCTTGCAAAGACAGGCCATTGCCGACTATGCGCTCGCCCATCATATAGGCATCGTGCGTGAGTACGAAGATGCTGGCATCAGTGGCTTAACGTTGCGAGAGCGTCCGCGCTCATACAGTGACTTCTGGATGTGGTTAATCCGCAGCGGAAGCTCCGCAGTGTGCTCGTGTACGACGTTAGCCGTCGGGCCGATGCCAGGACGTCGATGAAGCCGCGTTCCATGAGTATGCATGCCGTTGTGCCGGAGTCGATGTTATCTACGTTGCGGAGTCCTTTGAGAACGACGGAAGTCCGGCATCGTCAGTGCTAAAGGCGCAGAAGCGGGCAATGGCCGCGGAGTTCAGTAGGGAGATGTCTCGCAAGATTTCCCTGGGACACTGTCTCAATGTTCAGCGCGGATTTCATACGGCAGGGCCGCCCGGATACGAATCAAGGCGCACCCTCCTCGACGCAGACCGCCACGTCAGGCGCTCCCTCGACCGATACGGACACAAACGAACACAAGCGTGTCCAAACCGACCGGATCATCATCACGCCGGCACCCGAGGGCGAGGCCGCGGTAGTTCGGAAAATTCTCGAACGGTATCCTTACCATATCGCCTTTGTACGACTCAACTGCCATACCGCGACAGAACCCTCGCCCGGCTATGCTTTCACGTCAGTCGCTTGTGCTGACCGCAGTACGCATCTTGCATTCCGCGGCGAACCCGTGCCCGTGCCTCTCCCCGTGCGCGTATTGGTGCTTACGTCAACACCTGGCCGCCATCGACCACCAAGGTCTGGCCGGTGATCCAGCTCGCGTGCGAACTGGCGAGAAACAGCACCGCGCTCGCGACCTCCGCGGGCGTCCCAAGCCGTCCGAACGGAACCGAACGCTGTATCCGCTCATACAGCTTGGGATCGGAAGTCTTGCGCTGCTCCCACGCTCCACCGGGAAACTCGATCGAGCCGGGCGCAACCGAGTTGACCCGGATCCGATCCGGCGCGAGTGTCAATGCATGGGAAGCCGTGTAGTGCACGACCGCTGCCTTGATCGCCGCGTAAGACTGGGTGCGTGTCGACGGACGCAGCGCCGAGATGGACGTCACATTGACGATGGCGGCGTTGGCCGACTGCCGCAGGAACGGAAGCGCGGCATGACCCGCGCGCACCGTTGCCATGAGGTCGACCTGGATGCCGGCCTCCCAGCCGGCTTCGGTATCCCCACCCCCGAAGCCGGACGCGTTGTTGATCAAAATGTCGATACCGCCGAGCGCCTTGCCGGCGGTCGCAATGTAAGCGGTGATCGCGTCGCCGTCAGCGAGATCGCAAGGTGCGGTATGGACCGGACCGTCATAGACGGCCAACTCGGCCTCGACCGCTTTCAATCCTTCCAGGTTGCGTGCACACACGGACACGGCGGCACCTGCCTGCGCGAACCCGAGCGCGATGCTGCGGCCGATACCGCGCGAGCCCCCCGCGACAACGACGCGACTACCGTTGAAATCGAAACCCATGTTTTTGTCTCCAGAACCGTTAAACCAGCACGTGACCACCGTCGACAACAATGACCTGCCCCGTGCTAAAGCCCTGCTGCATCAGGTAAAGATACGCTTGCGCGACGTCGCTCGCCTCCCCGACCCGCTGTACCGGCATCTTCCCGGCGATATGGTCGTAGAGACTCTCGCGATCGGCTTTGCTCATGTTGTCCCACAGCGCGGTACGCAAGACGCCGGGGGCCACGGCGTTCACACGGAGCGGCGCAAGCTCGACGGCCAGTGTCCGCGTGAGTGACTCGATCGCCCCCAGGATACTGGACGGGATCGTCCACGCAGGCAACGGACGCGACGAGGCCACTCCGCTCGTAAGGGTGATGGAGCCGCCCGCGCGAAGGATGGGGGCCGCATATTTGACGGCCTTGAGCGCACCCCAATAGCGCACCTCGAAGGCCCGCTGAGCGGCTTCGATGCTAAGTTCAGCAAGGGTTTGCAGGAACAATGACTCGCCAGCGGTGTAGACGAGGTGGTCCAGCGCACCGATGCGTGCGAAAAACGCGCGCACTTGGCCCTCGTCGGTAAAATCAAGTGACTCGCCGCGCGTGCCTTGAGGTAGGCGCTCGAGTGCGGCCGCGACGCGCTCCGGCCTACTCGAGGCGATGATGACTTCGGCTCCGGAACGCGCCGCAGCTTCGGCTACGGCAAAGCCAATTCCTGACGTGCCCCCGGCCACCACGACCCGGCTTTGTTGAAGAGTAATGCTGGTAGATTGGCTGTTTGCCATGCTTGAAATTTCCGTGAGAGAGCGGTCCACGCGGCGGCGTCCAGCGTAACGCAGCAGGTGCTGCCGAACTACAGTTCGACGCGCTACCGCGGCCGCGTGTGAGTGTACGAGATTTGCGGCATTCGCGTTGAAGGCGCCGCTCGGAGAGTACATTTCTCGAGATCGTCGCATTCGGTGGACCAAGGTGACGTGGGCCTTGTCACCGTGACAATCCATCGGCGCGCTTAGTCGTGTTGAGCAGGAGACGCGTCGCCGTGCCCAATGAGCCAATCACCCTCGGGCTACGGAACATGCCCAATCATCGAGGAGCGGCTCGAGTATCGTCACGTCGAGCGCTGTGCGACCAGCGCCGACCGGTCCACCGAGACTCGCTACCTGAGCGAGCAGGTTCGATTCACCGTCATGCCTCACGCGCACGCGTATGGACGAACGGTCCAGGCGAGCCGCTCACGGACAGCACGTCGGCGCCGAAAAAAAGCCCGCCACAATGGGCGGGCTAACTGTTTCTCGGAGAACGCCTCTTGGTGACACGACTACCGGCGCCGTTGTCAGGCCTCTCGCGCCCGAACAACGCACTTGATGTAGTCTGTCACCCCTTCAATACGCGGCTCGCCCCAAGGAAGGGAATGCTCCGCTCCCACGAGTTGAGCCCCAACGTTGCAAATATCAGTGATCGTCGGTTGAAGAACGCTCCTTCTTGCCGCACGCGGATCGCGACAAGATCTGCGTCACTCAACCGTTCGATCAGGCCTTAGAAGCGGGTGCGCATGCCTGCACCCACCACCACCTGGTTCTTCGTTGCCGCAATGCCGCCGATAAACGAGCTTGCGCCTTCAAATGCAGCCAGGTTCGAACCCGCCTGTGCCGACAGACCGCCGCTCAGGTGTGACCAGTTGGCAACCGCGTACACGTCCGTGCGCTTCGACAGGTTGTAATCCGACAGCAGGCTGAGCTGATTCCACTTCGGCGATGCCGAGTTCTGAGCGTTGCTGAACTTGCCATCGGTGAAGGTGTAAGCCGCGCCCAAGGTCCATGCCGGGCTAACGTTGTAATGCGCGTTCACTTCGTAGTTCGTGAAATGAACATATGCGGAGTTCGCAAGCGACAAAGCCGCGGTGCCGCTGGTGAAACCGGTTGCATTGTCCAGCTTACTGTCCGTGATCACAAAACCAACTTTCGCCGGGCCGAACGTATAGTTCAAGCCGCCGCCGAAGATACGCTGACGTCCTGCGGTAAAGGCCGCATCAGCGCTGCTGCTGGCGGCGCTGCTATCAACCGCGCCACCGGTGTTGGTGACTACGCCCAGGCCCGCGGCGTTGTTGGTCAAGCTGTTGTTGATTTGCGTGTAGCCCAACGTCGCCAGAATCGGGCCGTTGTTGTACATGGCGCCGAAACTGTATGCACGGTTGTTCCCGAAGCCGCCGGCCTGGTTCGAGAAGCCAAACAAGCCGCCGAAGGTCAGGCCCGAGTAATTCGCGCTCTGGTATTTCACCGCGTTGTTGATGCGGAACGTACCCAGCATGTTGTCGTTGTCCAGCGCGTGCGCGAAGACATTGCCGCCTCCGCCGTTGGAGTTTTCCATCGACACACGGCTAACCCAGTCGTACATGAATTCGTTCTGACGACCCACGGTCAGGGTGCCGAGCTGGTTGCTCGACAGGCCGACATAGGCGCTACGGCCGAATTCACGGCCACCCTGGCCAAGCTTGCCGTTGCTCAGCGTGAAGCCGTTTTCCAGGACGAACAGTGCCTTGAGACCGCCGCCCAGATCTTCGGCGCCTCTCACGCCCCAACGGTTGCTTTGCATCATGGCGTTGCTCAAGGCGACATTGCTGTGGCCTGTATTGCCGACGCGAGTGTTGTTGGTGTAGCTGATGCCGGCATCCAGCAGGCCGTATAGGGTCACGCTGCTTTGCGCGTGTGCTGCGGTCGCGCCGAGAGCTGTGAGCGTCGTGGCAAACAATACTTTGTACTTCATCAAGACTCTCCGTAACTGAATGTTCCTCGCAAACAGGGGAGCGTCGCGAGAGACGGGAGTCTAGCCTTGCAAACAGCAACAATTTTCGCAATTCTGCGTTTCGTATGTTTCGCACATATATATCAAAATCGTAACCTTGAGGTCATGTGGCTGACAGCTATCGGACGTGCCGCGTGAGTTTGTTGCTCAATTGATCGATTGAACATTTGAGCAAAAGAAACGGTCCCGCCGAGGGGCCGCGCTGCGCTAGCTATGCTTGCCTCGCTGGCGATCAACGTCATTTGCTGGGTGGTGGCCAGCGTATCGGCCACTCCAAACAGCGCACGTTAGGCAATCGTCCGGGCCCCACGACCGCACGGCGTGAGAAGCGACGATCCATGAATGCGAAAAAGCGCCCAGGACGTGAAGATCTGAGCAGAGCCATCGGGAACCGACAGCGGAGGTGTCGATACGAAACTGGTCCGCTGCCGGGCATTGCCTCGATAGCGAGCCGGTCTTTGACTGCAAGCGCACAAGTGCCGCGCACGCAAACTGCTATGCCGACCTGACCCAGTTTCTCCGTGGTACTTCCGCTCTCATTGCTTTTCACTCGAACCGCTGTATGCAGCACGCTGGCGATGGACGACGTCCGAGTCGATATCAGCCGTTCCAGCCCTTGTGCGAACCGGAAATATCCGTTCCTCGCTGGATGATTTATCCCGTGATCGTTGACGACTATAGTTTTGTCACTACGACGCGGTTACCCTTTGTTCAGGAGAGGAAAATGAAATCGCTGAAGATCGCCCTCGTTGCCATGTCGCTGTGCGCTGCGGTTGCTCATGCGCAAGAAACCACCGCACCGGCCGCAGACGGGGCAGCTAAAAAAGCTGCCCCGCCCGAGGTGTCCCGCGCCGCAGGCCTCAACGCACGAGGTTCTGCTGCGCCGGCTGACGCGAGCAAAGAGGGAAAGTGTGTTGGTCCACTCACCTTCTGCGACATTTTTTCGGGCGGCTAAGCGCAAACCGAACTTTCGCAGTTGCCGGCCATCAACACTGCGTGCGGCGCGTCGTCATCGGCACGTCAGGGTTGCGCAGGCGCTATGATCGAGGCCACGAACTCCTCACCCGGCCCACCCGACCGACAGCCGGGGCGGAAGAACCACGTGTCACCCCGGCCCGTGAGTGAGCCGACTGTGCGGCCTCAGGTTCAGCGGATAGGCCACGTACCAGTGCACGCAAGTCAGGATCATATGAAGCGGACAATGATGGCGTTTGAGCACTCAGGCCACAGCTGGATTCAATGTCTTCATTGAGCTTTCAGTCGGTCGTGTCGTTCCGCACTTCATAACGGACCGCCTTATTGCAGCAGAACCTTCAAACGTCAGGTCCATCCAGATAGCTGACCTTCGCCCGTCAATCATCCACGTCGGCGCCGCGTTGGCATCACCGGCGTCTCAGGTGCTCGTCCTGCTCGAACAGGTCGACGATCCAGTCGATGAACACGCGGACTTTGGCGCTCAGATAGCGGTTCGGCCGGTAGATCACGTACACCGGGTTGACGTGCTGCTGCCAGTCCTCGAGCAGCGGCACGAGTTTTCCTGCGGCGATCGCGTCACGCACCGAGTACGTCGGCGCCTGGATTATCCCGAGGCCCGCGAGGCCCGCGGTCAGATACGCGTTCGTATCGTCCACGACTAGCCGGTGATTCAGCGCGAGATCGCCTCTCTGATCGTTGTGGGAAAACTGGAACGACAGCGAGCGCCCGCCGCGCGACGGGGTCATGCCGACGGTCGGCAGATCGCGCAATTGGTCCGGCGATGCAGCCGTGCCGTGCGCGCCGAGAAACGCGGGCGTTGCGCAGGTCGTGAAGCCGAAGCTGCCGATCTGCCGCGCGACCAGGAACTGCTCGTCGACATCGCCGGCGCGGATCGCGCAGTCGATGCCTTCGGCGACCAGGTCGGTGCGCCTGTTGCCGAGGTCGAGTTCGATCTCGATGTCCGGATACGCGCGGTAGAAGTCGGCGAGTGCCGGCACGACGACGAACGTGCCGATCGCCGTCGGGGCATCGACGTGGATCCTGCCAGACGGCTTTCTCAGCGCATGCGTGGTCGACGATTCGATGTCAGCGAGTTCCGCGAGCAGGCGCACGACGCGCTCGTAGTAGATCGCACCTTCCGGTGTGACTGTCACCGAGCGCGTCGTGCGGTGCAGCAGGCGAACCTTCAGATCTGCCTCGAGCCTCTGGATGAGCCGCGTCACCGTTGCGTTCGGCACGTCGAGGGTGTCGGCCGCCTTCGCGAACGTCCCGGCTTCGACCACACGGACGAACGTGTTCATCGCTGCGATGCGGTCCATGATGCGCGACTCCGTTCGATAGGGGGAGACGCCATTAGACCGCAATCCCGATGCCTGCTGCTAGCGACCGTTGAAATCCATCACCGGGCGCGGGCGGCCCGCTTTCAGCGCATCCACCGCGGAGCGGATCCCGCGCCGCGCGTCGTCGGTGTCGAACAGCGGCATGGCGATGTCCAACATCGCTTCGTCCGCGGCCGCGACGCCGCCGACCGCCGATGCGCGCAGCAACGCCTTGTGCGCGGCATAGGCCCGGGTGGGCCCGCGCGCGACCTTGCGCGCGAAGTCGGACGATTCCTTCAGCAGGTCCGCGTCGGCGACCACGCGGTTCACGACGCCGAAGCGTTCCATCGTCGCGGCAGGGACCTTCTCCGACGTCAGCGCCCACTCGGACGCGCGGGAGCGGCCCGCGCGTTCCGCGACCCGGTAGATGCCGCCAAGTACGGTGACGATCCCGAGCGTCTGTTCGGGATGCCCAAACGTCGCTGATTCGGCCGCGAAGATCACGTCCGCGCGCAGCGCAAGTTCGAGGCCGCCGCCGAAACACAGACCCTGCACCGCAACGACGACCGGCAGCGGCAGATGCTCGAAGCGATTGAACACGGCCATGTAATGGCCGAAGCGGGCACGCAGTTCGCGCACGCTCGCATCGGGCCAGGTCATGATGTCGCCGCCAAATGAGAAGTTTTCGCCTTCGCTGCGCACGAGCACCGCGCGCGCGTCGCTGCGTTCGATCGCGGTGACGGCCGCGGCCAGTTCATCGACCATCTGGTCGTCGATGCGATTCTGCGGAGGGCGGGCGATGACGATCGTCGCGAGGCCGTCGTCGAAGTTGACAGTCAGGTGAGACATGGGAAG
The DNA here is from genome assembly GCF_046027075.1 of Paraburkholderia sp. RL18-085-BIA-A. NCBI lineage: Bacteria > Pseudomonadati > Pseudomonadota > Betaproteobacteria > Burkholderiales > Burkholderiaceae > Paraburkholderia > Paraburkholderia sp. RL18-085-BIA-A. The sequence continues at coordinate 43,139 of NZ_JARESU010000052.1, forward strand.
TCCTTTGTCGTGAAAGTAGACGTTAGCCGAGGTGCTGCCTGAACCACTCGACTGCGGCCTCGCTGGCAAGATGGAATTGCGACTGATACGGATCGAAGTGGCCGCCTGAGATCGTCACGAGCCGCTTTGGTTGCAGCGCGCGTTCGTAGGCTGCGAGTTCGAGGTCGGTCAGCGTGATCGTGTCGCCCGTCGCGACCACCATCAAGAGCGGCGTCGGCGATACGCGCGCGATCCAGTGGCCGGGCTCGTACATGCGCGCCGCGCGCGTCGAGCGGACCGTCACGGTGTTTTCCCACGCGCCGTCCGGCAGCGGCTGCAGATAGAAGTCGATCGCGTCCTTCGCGCGATACGACGCGGGGATCGCGGGATCGGCATTGACGACCGCCTGACGCCGGGGCGGCTCGCCGCGCAATTGCGCGCGATCGTCGTCGGCGAACGCTTCCTCGATCGCCGCGACGTTCTCTGGCGGAATGCGGCGCAGCCCCTGTTCGTAGCCGCTGATGGTCGGCACCTGCGCGACGACGCAGCGCAGGCGCCGGTCGGTCGCGCCGAGCACAATCGCATGGCCGCCCGCATAGCTCGTTCCCCAGAGGCCGATGCGGGCAGGATCGACGACATCGAGACTTTCGAGGAAGCTGATTGCGCGTCGCCAGTCCGTGATCTGACGCCACGGATCGATGTCGTGGCGCGGCGTGCCTTCGCTCGCGCCGAAGCCGCGATGGTCGTGCAGCAACACGACGAAGCCGGCTTCGGCGAACGCGCGCGCGAACGGCTCGAGCGCGTGCTCCTTCAGGCCGGCGTAGCCGTGCGCCATCGTGATCGCGGGTCGCCGTCCCTCGCCGGGCGGAACGAAGAGCCAGCCGCGCAGCTTGACCCCGCCGTCCACTTCGAATTCAACGTTGGTACGTTTTACCATTTCAATCTCCTGAGATTTTGGATGGGCGCGCAATCACGCGCCACGATAGAAAGAGCTTGCGTCGACCTGCCCTTGCAGGATGCGGCCGAGTTCGGCCGAGAATTTCAGCGCGCCGTCGAGCGGGCGATGATGGATCGCCACGTGAACGATCTTGCCTTCCGCGTTCTTCGTCAGCACCGTGATCCCGCGCATCTGTTCACCACCGAATGCCTGCACTTCCCATTCGAGGTAGTCGCGTGGGTCGTTGTGCGCTTCGTGCGTGAACGACAGAGCCTCGTAGATCTTGCTCGCCGCGGTCATCACGGTCTTGACCTGATCGATGCCGACGACTGGCTTCGCGAGCACGCTCGCTTCGAGCACGACGTTCGGCGCGAACGCCTCCGAGAACGCGTCCGCGGACTTTTGCTCGAACGCGCGAGTCCATCCTTGCGGCGCGACCGGCACGTCCGGCGTATCCGAGGCCTGTTCGACGTTCGCAAGAAACGATCCGACGATGCGCGCGACCGCCTCCGGCTGCTCGACGTGCGGCCAGTGGCCCGCGCGCTCGATCGATGCGACGGTCGGCGCTTCGAAGCGCGGCGTCACACCCGACGAGATCAGCTCGGCGGTGACGAATGCGTCGCTGCTGCCGCCGATGATCAGCACGGGTCCGCGGAATCGTGCAGTTTCGGCGCCCGACGGATGGCCCTTGTTCCACAGATCGGCGAAGGTGCCGACCGCCGCGGCGTCGACGCGGTCGCCTAGCTGGCCGAGGCGTTCGAGTTGCGCGTCGTCGAGCTTCACCGACAGGTTGCGGCGCAACTCGCGTTGCGCCGCCGGATCGCCGCCGAGCGCATGGAAAGTGCGCATGGCGTCGTCGGGCAGGCCGGTGCCGCGCAGCGGCACCGGCGTCAGCAGCACGAGGCCGCGCACCCGCTCGTCCAGCCGTTGGGCGACGAGTTCGGCGATCTGCGCTCCCATGCTGTGCCCGACTAGCACGACCGGCCGCGCCAGCGCGCGGACCTGCGTCGTGACGTCCGCCGCGAAGCGGTCGAGACTGTACGGGCCGGGTTCGTCGGCGCGCGCGCCCATTCCCGGAAGATCGACGCGCAGCGCGCCGGCCGCGCGGTTGCCCAGGCGCAGGACGAGGTCGTCCCACGCGTCGGCGCCGTCCAGGAACCCGTGGATGAACACGAGCGCGGGCTGGGTCGGATGAGTCTGATTCATATGTATCCTCTGTCGATCGGAGTTAGCGCTTTAGCTGTCGGCCGGAGTTAGTGCTTCAGCACTTACTCCGGGCCCATGCAAAGCACTTACTCCGGTCCCATGCAAAGTTGTCGAGCCATTCGGAAATCAGCGCGTCGCGCCGGACGCGGACCAGTTCGCCGCGTCGATCGGCGAGTACCCGTCCTCGAACCCGTCGAGCCGGCCGATTCTCTTTTTCTGCAGCAGCGTGAGCACCTTTGGGTCGAGCGGCGTCGTGAACACGCTCTGCACGACCGTGTATTCGGCGGCGAGGCGGGCGACCGCCTGCAGGCCTGCGGTGTCGATGCGACCCCGATCGAGGTAGAGGTCGTCGCGGATCTGGAAGCGGAGCACTTCGCCGAACACCACGTGGTCGTTCTGGTCGCCGATCGGGATGATCCGGTCGACCTTGCATTCCAATGCGATCGGCGCCGCTTCCACGCGCGGCGGACGGACGGTCAGCGACTCGGCCTTCTTGAGACCGACCGCGTCGAACTCGTCGACGTCGGACGGGAATTCGAACGCCGTGCGGTGCATCGCGTCCGCGAGTTCGAGGCTCACGATGTTGACGACAAATTCACCGGTGTCGCGGATATTGATGAACGTGTCTTTCAGCGTGACGCCGTCGGAGCGCGGTTGCATCGAGATCGACACCATCGGCGGCTTGCGGCCGACCGCGGTGAAGAACGAGATCGGCGCGAGGTTCGCGACGCCGTCTTTGGAGAGCGTGCTGACCCATGCGATTGCGCGCGGCAGGATCGAGCCGATCAGCAGTTTGTAGTTCGCAGTGGCGTCCTGAGTGGAGGGGTCGACGATCATGATTTGTCTCCTGTGTCGACCGGAGTTAGCGCTTTAGCGCTTACTCCGGTCCCATGAAAGATGGTTGCTGGAAATGTATCGGGTGTTCGGCGTTACGCGGGGCGGCGCGCGACGATCAGCTTTGCGGTCAGGTTCTGCACGACTTCGCCGTGCTGATTGATCGTTCTGGAGCGCAGCACCAGCATTCCGCGATCGGTGCGCGAGCGAGACGGGATCAGATCCACGACTTCGCTTTCGACATGCAGCACGTCGCCGGGGCGCGTCGGCATCTTCCATTCGATCTCGCCGCCGGCACCGAGCACGCCGTTGGCCAGCTTCGGGCCACCAGAGACGAGCAGACCCATCGTGATCGCTGCGGTATGCCAGCCGCTCGCGGCGAGGCCGCCGAACATCGTCTCGCGCGCAGCTTCATCGTCGAGATGGAACGGCTGCGGATCGAACTCCGCGGCGAACCGCTTTATATCGGCAGCGCTGACTTCATACGTACCGGTGGTGAAGGTGTCGCCGACCTTGAGGTCGTCGAAATAGAGCGTTTCCTGACTCATGGCCCTGTCCTTTCAAGGTGGGGAAGGCGGGCCGACCGACTGATTTCGTTCGCTCTCCCGCGGGTATTGCAGCTACTTTAGGGAATGTCTCCGAGAGGAGAAAGAGAGTACGGGTGAATGCATCATTTCAAATCCATCAATGATCGGCACGGGCTGGCTGCACGCCGCTGAAATACCGCGTTTCAAGGGACAGTGCAGCTACTTCTACCGTTTGCGTATTTGCTTCGAGAGCGTGCCGACATTCAGGAAGCGCTCCAAAAAATCGGCTGTTGCAAGTTCCGCTGTGCCTCAAAGTCAGGTGGATGCACGCTCTGATAGTCATCGAGAATGGCCACGCTGACCACCGATGGATTAGACATCAGCCGCCTCCTCACGGGTAGCGTCGGTGTGGGAAGACCTGCGGCGAACGGGTAATGACGAAGATCAGGGATGTCCCGCAGATCGTTCGCGTTTGTGGCGGCCTAGTCTCCGGGGTTACCGCAGATCTCGCTTATTTCTTTGCGGTATAGGGAACATCGATACGGGGGCGCGTAGCCACGGCTTTTTCCATGGCGTCGACGCGTTCGCTATCGAGCTGCAATGTGCGAGCGGTAAACGCGGTCGTCCAGGTCTGCCCGTCGATACTCCAGGTCCCGCTCGGAATCTCCTCGATAATGCAAAATACGCGGGGGCCGCTGCCATCGCCTTTCGTTCCGTCGACTTCAAGGATCGAGTCGGTCAGCTCGCGAGCGAGACTGTCGATCCGATTTTGATCCATGAACCCGGCCATGACCCGAACATTGACTCGATAAATGTTCTGCTTCGGGGACTTTCCGGCGACGGTGACGTGATGTTGGGGGCGTTCGTCAAGGTAGACCCAGGCGACGGACGCGGACGTCTCGTTAATTTCGATTCCTTCCCAGCGAAGCGCGATGGACCACAGTTTCGCCGAGAGCCTGCTTTGGGCGTCTGTGTTCAGTGAACCTTGCGCAAAGGTAACATCCATAAGTGGCATGGCCAGTTCTCCTGAGATTGAAGGGCGGGTGCATCAAGAATTGCCTCGCGCCTGGCTTGGTGAGGCATCTCACTTCCCCCAAGGCGGGTTTCGGCCTATGGGTCGCTAGTGCGAACCCGCGCGAACCGAAGTAGTTAAGGTAGCAGTCGTGGCGGAGTGCTGTTTGCGTTTCCGTGCATGGAGGATTGCCGTATAGCGCACTCGCTGTGACGCCTTTGTGGTGCCATGTGTTTTCGTCAGAGTCGAACTGCTATAGCTTGACGATGACCGTCGCGGTTATCGCATGTCGCTGTCCGAAAGCGCCGCCTGGCACTGGCGACAGGGCTCACGTCTCCAGTAATTCGCGTCGTTCCGCTCAAGTACATGCAGTGCCGCACCAAGGTTGAAGCGAAGGCAGACAGATGAGGCACGCTCGCCGTCTTCAACGAAGCCCGAGAGATGGCGAGGTTCGCCGTGGCTGGCACGAGGAACAACAATCAACTGCCGGGAAGGCCCAAGTAGTCGAATCGGGGTTGCGAAATGGCGGTGCGCGCAAGTTCAACTCCTTTTGCACTGTGGAGCAAGGGTAGGACCACAAAGAGAACCAAAATGGAGAGAGCCCGCTCGCTCAGGTGTTACCGGCCCATGCAAGGCCGGGGTTCCATTCACGTCGGACACGGCTTTTGTGTGATGTTTAAAGAGCCGGTTTTTCAGGCGCCCGTGATGAGGTCCCGGGACACACCATGATCGCATCGCGTTTTTCGGGGCCGGTCAAAGCGTCGGGGTGCCCCATCTCTTCTGTGGCGATACGTTATTCGCAAGTGGCTGCGGAAGGCTCCCGGAAGGCACCGCGAAGCAGATGCCTGCCTCCCTGGACGAACTCGCGCAACTGCCCCAGGCGACGTGCATTCACTGCGCGCACGAGTACACGCTCGCCAGCATTGAGTTTTCACTTCGGTGTAACCCTTCGCAAACTGACGTCAGCGAGTGGTACGACAAAGCCCGCGCATACCGAGCTGGAGGAGCGCCTACGTTTTCGTCCACGCTCCGGCATGAATTGGCGATCAATCCGTTTCTTCGCGTGCATAGTCCCGAGATCCGGGCGGCTCTGATCGATCAGTTCAACGTTCCGGTGCCGAATCTGCTCGCAGCTTCATTCTGCTACGTGGCTGGAAGGATTTTTTCAGCGTCGAAGAGGCCATTCCGATCGAGCAACGTTGGTCGCCGTCGCTACTGACGTACTCCCGATACGCCCAGATCTGGCAGGGGTGCGATGCAGCAAACCTGAGCGGATGCGGGTAGCACCTCCTCCCAGGGCCGGGTCATTGCGTGTACCTTCAAGAAATGGCGCAAACGTCTCCAATGGAAGAGGCGCTGTGATTAGAGACAGGAGACAGACTTGCAAAATACTTTCACCGAATGGTCGATCGACCGGGTTCCTACGAGCGATCGCACAGACGCCTGGCAGGATGTGCTGAGCCACAGCTACAGGGATTGGCAGGTTCCGCAACGGTTGGCTGCGACGTTCTATGCGCGTGTGAAGCAACACGACTTCGCCGGCGCCGGGATTGTTGAAACGGTATGTGACCCTTGCGTCGGACAACGGACGCGCGGTCAGGTACGCCGTGACGACGAGCTGTATGTTGGTGTTCAACTGACCACGGGCGGCCGTGAGCGGTTCAAGATTGGCGATTCCGGGGTGGAGGTGACATCGGGCGACCTCGTGGTGTGGACGACCGATCAAGTGGTGCAGTTCGAAGTGCTTGAACGGCTGCACAAGGTGACGCTGATGATCCCCTGGACGTTGATGCGGGAGCGTTTGCCGGAGCGAAAACAGCCGCCCTCGGGTGGCAAGATCGAAAGCCGTACTGGCGTCGGCTCGCTGCTGGCTGTCCACCTGCTGGCGTTGTCGAACCAGATCGACAGCCTCGACCAGAGTGTTCAGGCTTCTGTGAGCCGGTCCACGCTCGAACTTCTTGGCATTGCCCTCTCGGGCCAACAGCCCTCGGCGATATTCGATGCGAGTGCAGCAATGCTGCAACGCGTGAAGGATTTCATCCTGCGGAACCTTCATGACGAAGAGTTGAATCCGACACGCATCGCGGAGGCAAACAACATCTCGCTTCGCTACTTGCACATGCTGTTCCAGCGCAGCGATCTGACCGTTTCAGAATTCATCCTGAACAATCGTCTGCGCGTATGCAGGCAGGCGCTGATTGATCCCGCCTTCCGGCGTGTGCAAATTGCCGAGATCGCGTTCCGCTGGGGCTTCAATTCAGTAAGCCATTTCTGCAGGACTTTCCGGGAGCAGTATGGCGGCTCGCCCAGCGATGTGCGCCGCGCAGCGCTGAGTGGTACGGCGGGCGCGGAGGTTGTCTGACACGCGGCGGTGTCGCGCCTGATTCGCCACCGCGCCGCATCACACGTAGTGCCCTGAGCGCTCCAGCACCTCGATCTTGTAGCCGTCGGGGTCCTGGATGAAGAAAAAGCGCGCGAGCATCTCGTCGCCACGTTTGAATTCCTTCACCGCGGTCGGATTGATGCCCAGCCCCGCCATCCGCTCGTGCTCGGATTCGACATCTGCTACGGCTACAGCGACGTGCCCGTAGCCATCGCCATGCGTGTAGGCTGGCTCGCGCCCCTTGTTCCAGGTGAGTTCGATCTCGAAGTCGTTCTCTTCGTTGCGCAGATACACGAGCGAGAAGTCGGGGAAGTCCAGGCGGTGGCTGGTCGAGAGTCCGAGCGCATCCTTGTAGAACTGCAACGACCGGTCAAGGTCGTGAACACGGATCATGGAGTGAATGATCTTGGCCAAATTTTTGCTTCCAGAATATGCGAATGCCGACGTGGACAGATCCACGTCGGCTGTTACCTTTGCACGGAGAGCCGGCAAAGCGTTTCGCCACCATCGATCCGGATCAGATCGGCGTGGATGTAGCGCGATTCGTCGGACGGGAGAAACACCGCGAGGTGCGCGATATCTTCGGTTTCTCCCCAGCGTTTCAGTTGGATCACCGCTACACTATGTAGTAATCCTCTATAACATATGAGATCGAACCAGTCCGGACGGTTCCTGCCGACTGGCGTGAGTGGCGTTTAGCCTGAGAAGGCGGTGAAGGTCTGCACCGCGATCTTTCCATCCTTGACGACCAGCGTATCGGTGGCAAGCGTCACCCACGGCTTTGCCTCCCACACCATATAAGCGACTTCGCCGGCCGTGCTCTTGCTCGTGAGCTTGAATGCTGGCCAGAATCCGGGGTCCGCGCTTTCCAGGAACGCCTTGAAGAAGGCGCGGATCTGCGCGCTGCCACGATAGGTCTTGTCCGGCGTGATGATAGTCGAGCTGTCGTCGTAGTCTTTCAGAAGCTCGTCCAGACCTTGAGCGAAGGCGCCGAGATGATGGTCGAACACCTGCTGGGTGGCACCATCGATCTGTGCTGAATCATGGCTCATGTTCAATGTCTCCAAAAAACAGGTTGCAGATCCCGCAAACGGGCTGTCGCGGGCATTCGCATCAGCGCAGGCTTAGGCCGCGTAGGCGCGCTGCGCTTCGTCCCACGTCACGACGACGATCGGCGTGCCGTCTTCCTTGATGAATGACAGCGGGCCGAGGAACGTCATGTAGAACTCGCTGTCGACGGGGAAATACGTCTTGTCGTGCCGCGCGTTCGCGGACTCGTACCCGTATGCAGGAGCGACGACGGTGTCACCACCGTGCTCGGCACCGCCGCGGACATCCATGCGGCCCTTTGTCAGAAGATATTCGCCGGGCCCGACATGCAAGTGGGCATTGAACGAGGAGCCGGCCGGGCAGTCGAAAATCGCCGTCCAGGCACCCATCTCGGGAGAGGCGTGCAGCATCTTCCAGCGGATGCCGCCTTGGGAAAGGGCATCGGGGAACGCCTTCCAGGGGATATCGTTCAGTTGAACAGATTCCTCACGAACCTTCGGCTTGATTTCCATGATCGTCTCCTGTGATATTGCCGCTCCCCAAACGGGCCGGCAGTTTTTGCGGGGCGAGACAACGATACCGCCGAGAACCCAGGCAGCGCTTGCCCGATAGCGCAGGTCCGCTTGCCTGCCAGTGCATGGATAGTATGGGCGCATTCAGCGAACCAGGGCGATGACAGGATCGCGTCGTGTGACAGGGAAGGTAACGGCCGTTTCGCGGCGTGAAGCCGCTCGTCAGCGCTCTTCGAGTGTCGGCCACGGCCGGCGAAGGAGCGCTCGTCTTTGACGGTCGAATGGCTGCTTACCGGCGCGGAGCCGACGCCTGAACGTCCGACCGGCGACGCATGTGACCGACGGCGAAGCCGGGTGGAAAGCGGACGCCCGGCGGCTACGCCGCGCTCGCCCCGCGCCCTGCCTGTGTCAGCGCTAACGCCAGCCTGGCCCCCACCTCGGCATTGTGTTTCACGAGCGCGATGTTTGTCGCCAGACTGCGTCCACCCGTCAGTGCCTTGATGCGAGCCAGCAGGAAGGGGGTCACGGCCTTACCGGTGATTCCTTGCGCCGTGGCCTCGGCGAGCGCCTGCTGAATCAGCGCGTCGATCTCTTTGCCCCTCATCGCTGCCGATTCCGGCACAGGAGTGCTCAACACCACGCCGCCCGCGAGGCCCAGGTCCCACTTGGTGCGGATGAAGCGCGCCTGCTCCGCTGCGTCGTCTAGCCTGAGGTCCGCGCGAAAGCCGCTGTCGCGCGTGTAGAACGCGGCAAAATTGTCTTGCTCGCAACTGAGCACCGGCACACCGTGCGTTTCCAGGTATTCCAACGTGAGCCCAATGTCCAGGATGGACTTCGCACCGGCACAGACCACCGCTACCGAGGTCTGCGCCAGTTCCTGCAGGTCGGCCGAGATGTCGAAGGTTTCCTGCGCGCCGCGATGCACGCCACCAATGCCCCCCGTGACGAAGACCTCGATGCCGGCCAGGGCGGCACATACCATCGTGCCAGCCACTGTCGTGGCGCCGAGCCCGCCGCCAGCCAGCACGCCCGGCAGGTCGCGGCGGCTGACCTTGTGAACCTGGTCCGAGCGGCCGAGCAGTTCCAGCTCGTCATCCGAGAGGCCGATGCGGATTCGCCCACCGATCAGGGCGATAGTCGCGGGCTCGGCTCCCACGTCCCGGATCAAGGCCTCCACTTCGCGCGCAGTGCGAACGTTCTCTGGGTAGGGCATGCCGTGGGCGATGATGGTCGATTCCAGGGCCACGAGCGGACGGCCGGCGGCCTGTGCAGCAGCCACAGGCGCGCTGCAGATCAACCAGGAGTGTGCAAGATCGGTAACCATGTCGATGCCTTCGGCGGCGTGATTCACAAGTATGCAGCACGAGGCTGATCCACGGTTCGGTATGCAAGCGTGGGGCGCCCTGCTCCCGCAGCGAGGATATGAGCGGTGGCGAATGCGCGCTAAACTAGGTGCGCTGCGGAAAAGACCGATGGATCGAACTCAAGACGATGAAATTCACCGGGATCATGCTCCGACTCACCGTTGCGTGCCTGATCGTGTTTGCCGGAGTCGCCATCTTGCAGGATCGTTTTCTCTACTTCCCTGAGAAGGCCACAATCGAGGACGTCGCTTCCGGCGGACTTCGCGCCTGGCCGACACCTGAGGCGTTCCGGGGCCTCATGGCCGAGCCGGCCGGATCCGCGCGCGCCACGGTCATCGTCTTTCATGGCAATGCGGGGCATGCCGGACACCGCTCGTTCTATGCCGCAGCGCTCACCCGGCTCGGGCTGCGCGTGATTCTCGCCGAATATCCAGGCTACGGGCCGCGGGCCGGCGCGCCAGGCGAAGAGAGTCTGGTCGACGACGCCCAACAGACCATCGCGCTGGCGCATCGCCTCTATGGGGCACCGCTGCTGCTCATCGGCGAATCGCTCGGGGCCGGCGTGGCGGCCGCGGCCGGCTCGCGTGAACGCGACAAGATCGCCGGCTTGCTGCTCATCACGCCATGGGATCGACTCGAGCACGTCGCCGCTTACCACTATCCGTGGTTGCCCGTGAAGTGGCTGCTGCGCGACCGATACGACAGCGTGACTCACCTGGCGTCGTTCGGCCGCCCTGTTCTCGTCGTGGTTGCGGAACGCGACAGCATCGTCCCGCCGCGCTTCGGCGAAGCGCTCTTCAACTCGCTGGCCGAACCGAGACAACTAATGGTGGTGAAGGCGGCTGAACATAACGACTGGATTGGCCGCGTCGACGAAACCTGGTGGCGGGAGGCGACCGACTTCCTGCTCTCGCCTTCGCATTGAAATATGAAAGCACGGTCGGTCCCGTCCAGCCCGGAACGCGTCTATGTCCTGGATGCGCAGAACAGGCCTGTCGAGGTGTTCGACCGCGAGGAGTGGTCGCGCTGGATGACTGAGAACGAACTGATCTTCCGCCGCACGCTGCTGGACGAATCCGGTGTGACGGTCACGACCCGATTCCGTGGTGTGTCCGAACCGAAAACCGCCGAGGTTTCGCTGTTCGTGACGCGCATCGCCGGACTGGAAGCGCGAGACAACAGGAGCTACGGAGCACGTACGCTCGATGAAGCGCTGGAGCAGCATGAGCGCATCGTGCAGAAAATCCTCCGGATGCTGACGGGGCGGTGATCGCCACTGCGCGACGATTCTCCGGGACCGCAACCATGCCCCGCGCTCACGCCATTTGCCTGCCCGCGCGTCCGGCCGAAAGTCGCCACGCTGCCGCGTCTGTTCCGTATTGTCTATGCATGCGGGCGTAGGCGATAGCCCGTCGGCCAGCGCGTGCCCGGAGACACGCCACGCCGCCAGCAGAACTGAAGACGTTAGTGCGCCCGACTGACATGGAAAGGCACTGCGCCCTTTTCTCGATCGTATGATCCGCACCATGCGTCCCTCGTATCCGCTCGCCACAGCCGCCGCAAACCTGACGAATCTGCGCTCACGACGGAGTCGAAGGTTGTTGTAGGGAAAGAAAATTATAATGGCGAGCCCCGTTCATTTTCAGATTGGCCGCGTGATGTGTCCCTCTCATGCCGCGCATGAGCATTCGGCGTTCTGACCTTCTGGCATCGGACCCCTTCACTGCGCGAGCCGATCCATCCACCCTATTAAGCCATGCATACCCAGTTCCGCTTTTCCTCTGCGGTTTTCGTGCTTGCGCTTGCGAGCGCACTGTCTGCGTGCTCGACGCCGAAGCCGCTCTATCAGCAAGAACAGTTCGACGCAAGCGATAGCCCCTATACGCACAAGTTCGCCTCGAAGGCGGAGCCCGCTTGCGAAGCCGCCCGCCGTGCGTTGCTCAGCCAAGGATATATCGCGAGCTCGACGAGGGCCGATTCGGTCGATGGCTCAAAAAATTTCCAGCCCACCAGCGATTCGCACGCAGTGATCGAAATCCATGTGGTCTGCACAACTGACGACCCCAAAAGCAACAGCAGCACCGCATATGTGAACGCGGTGCAAGATCGCTATGCGCTGAAGAAGAGCAATACGTCGGCGAGCGTCGGCCTGAGCGTGTTCGGATCGCTGTCGCTGCCGATCGGCTCGAGCGATGACTCGATGGTGAAGGTTGCGAGTGAGACGATTCCTGCCGGCGTTTTCTATCAGCGTTTCTTTGCGCTAGTCGAGCACTACCTGAAGGCCAACGCCGCGCAGCAAGCCGCCGTCGGGGCTGCTGCCGCGCCGAAGGACACGACGCTGCCGTCGATGAACGACGCCGTGCCGCCGATCGGCGCAGCGCAGACAGACAGTGAACCGGAGAAGGCGACGAGCGCAAGGTAAGCGTCGCGGGTATCGTGCGCTCGAACCAAAATTGCCGTATGGAGCGAAAGTTTTCTCATGCCGCCAACCGGCTGCTGAAGCGGCTTTCCGTCATTTTCCGCACGAAGGGAACCCCTCCCCCTTAAAGCGCCTGCACCTGGACCGGCGCGCCCGGCTTACCCGATACTTGCGGAGCGATCACGAGGTAACGGCGCCTGTCGCCCGCCGTGCTTACTCCCGGTGCAACCACCTGGCGAATCTGGCCCAGCGCATTGACAATCGCAGCGCCGGCCGGGTTCGTCATGAAGTTGGCCAGCGGCTCCACGTTGGCGCTGCCATCGGGTTGGTCCGAGACGCCCAGCACGTACGGCTGCTTCGGCTGCAGCCCGGTGACGGCCGCCTGAAGAACCTGCACCAGTCCCTGATCGAACAGAGTGACGGTGGTGGGGGCGCTCGCGGCGTCCGCCGGTTTGCCCGTGCCCACCGGTATCAGCGCGAGATGGGTGGTCTGCCCCGCCAACCCGAGCGGTTGGGTGTTCTGAGCGCCGTCGCCTTCCGGCACGGCGTTCGGCACGTACGTCACTGCTTGCGGCGCCTGCCCGATCGGCACGTTGGCGATGACCTTGTTGCTCAGCGTATCGATCACGGTCATCGCATCGGCGTTCTCGAGGCCCACATAAACGCGGCTGCCGTCGCCTGACGGCCAGAGGCCATGCGGCAGGTTGCCGACCGGAATCGTTGCGACCTGCGAGAAGTCGTCGGTCCGGAATACCTTCACCTGATTCAGGCCGCCCACGGTCACGTAGGCAAACATACCGTTTGCGTTATGCACGATGTTGACGTGATTGGTGATCGGACCGGTGTCGATCGTCTTCAGCAATGCAAAGGGCGGACGCGCATCGAACACCTGGGTCCTGCCCACGTCCTTCAGCGTGAACCAGACTTGCTTGCCGTCCGGCGTCGCCGCGAGGTCAGGGCAGAACGGGCTTGCCTGCGTGACCTTGCCGACGATCTTGTGGTCGGCCACCGCGACCACGTCGGTCTCCGGATTGAATGACGAACACACGTATCCATACTTGCCGTCCGGCGAAAAAATCTGCATGCCGGGCCCCGCGGGAACGGTAATGCGCGTCTTTTCTTCGAAGGTCTTGCCGTCAAGGACATCGACATAGTTTTCGCCACGCACGGTCACCCAGACTTCTTTGCCGTCCGGCGTGAAGAACGCCTCATGCGGCGACCGCCCGACGTAGCTGACATGCTTGATCGCGTTCGTCTGCGTGTCGATGAACGTGACGGAATTGGAGCCGATCGACACCACCGCGAGCGTGTGGTGATCCGGCGAAAACCCCATGCCGTGCACAAGCACCTGGCCGCGATACAGCGGACTGAAGTTGGCGGGCGTCGGATCTCCGAGGCGAATTACACCGACCAGGTGGTTGTCCGCGGGATCGATCACTGAGACCGTGTTGGAGAACTGCTCTGCCGCGTACACGCGATCATGATGGCCGACCGGGATATCTGGATCGGACAGCGACCCGGGCGCCTGGCCAGCCGAGGCAAACTGCGCGGCGGTGAGCGCGATGACCGCAAGGGCAGTGGCGGCAATGGACGTGGATTTCATCACGGCTCCTTTTGCATGTTCATATGCATGTTGCTATGGGACATCGAATGTGCCGGTGCGGGGATTGATGCGGGCGTCGGCTGGTCGGGTGCTGGGGCGGGCGCCGGCAGCGTCTGACCCAGCGCGAGCCGCATCGCGACGATTTCCTGCTGCTGCTCGACCACGATTTCCTGGGCGATGCGGCGCAACTGTTCGTTGTGGCCATAGCGCAATTCGGCCTGCGCCATGTCGATTGCGCCTTGATGGTGCGGCACCATCATCGCCACGAAGTCCCGATCGACGTCGCCTGTCGGCTTGATGGACATGTCATCCATCATCTTCGTCATCGCCTTGTCGTTTTCGGAGAGAAACGGTGCCTCTTCCGCACTCGTGCCGGGGCCAGCGGCGAACGTGGGAGAAGATGTGGCCACTATCGCTGCGAAGGCAGCGAGTACGGCCGACGAGCGTTTGAGCGGGCGGAGAAAGGAACGCATGGGCGGAACTCCTGTGCGCAATCCGGATGGGCATTCATGGAGCAAACACGGGCGCAAGACCAATTAATCCACCGCGACGACTTTTTCCTCAAGCGAGGATGTCCATTCTTCACACCAAACGGGATTCATAGGAAACCAACACTGATTAAGTCTAGTTCCTGCCCATAGATTTAACCTGGGTTCCGGATCTGCGCGGTCAACGGCAGAACGACTACAGCGCAAGAAGTGCCCGGCGCCCATCCTTGTTCAGCATTGAAGGCCAACGCGCCAGATTGAATGGCGAATGAAGCGGCACGCGCCGTCGTTTTGTATCTGGCACTGGACGGGACTACACGTAGCAAACACAGGCATCGCGCTGATTCATCCGCATGTTTCAACTCTTCCGTAGACAGAGTCTGTCGAACCCCGCCGTCTCAGTCGGATGTCCGCGCGGGATGACCGTGCCGCCGATGCACACTTGCCGCCCGCGGAATATTCACTCTCCGATCCGTGTTTGCGTAGGCATGAGCGGCCTCCAGCCTCCTGATCGTGCCGCGCCGCTCGCACCGCACCACACCGCCACGAGGAAATTCACCATGTTCAACGTTCTGTCCAACCGGATCCTGATCCGCAGCAACGCATACGACGAGTACACATTCGTGCCGTGGTTGAACAGGCACGTATACCGGCGAACGGTCGATCTCAGCGTGGTTTGCATTCAATAGCCCGCGCGATTAGCGATCTTTGCTACGCGATGGACTGCAGCCGGTCACGACAGCGTAATTTCGGCAGACAGAGTTAAATCGCGGAATAAGTTCAGGCTGCATGTGTTCACCCAGGTACAACAACAACGCTCCACCCCTTCCCTATTTATTCAGGAGTTCGAAATGAAAGCCACTACCCTTATCGCACTGTCGGCCGCCCTCTTCGCCAGCGCCGGCATCGCCACCAGCGCGTCGGCACAGGAAAAGACCAGCGCCGAAGTCCGTCAGGAATTGATCCAGGCCGAAGCGCAGGGCCTGCGCTTCGTCACCGACACGTCGTACCCCGAGGTCAATCCGATCTTCGAACAGCAGGTCGCCCGCCTGCAGTTGCAAAACGGCGGCACGGGCGCCTCCATGGAAGGCTCGAGCGCTGCCGGCAAGCCGGCCACCGCCACTGCCGCCAGCACCGCCCCGGCGGCGTCCTGCGTCGGCCCAGCCGGGTTCTGCTCGCCGTATTTCGGCAGTTGATCCACGCCGTCACCAAGTACGCGGGACGCACCCGCGATTCCGACCTCGTCCGAAGGAGAAACAGATCATGAAGACGCTTGTTTGCCTCACTCTCGCCGCCTGTGCACTCGCTGGCCCGCTCACGGGTTTCGCACAGTCCTCATCCGCCCCGCTGACCCGCGCCCAGGTTCGAGCTGAACTGCTGCGGCTCGAGCAGGCCGGCTACAACCCTTCCTCGGGCGACGAGAGCAACTACCCTGCTGACGTCCTGGCGGCCGAGGCGAAAGTCGCCGCAGAGGACGCGCAGCGACTGGCCGCCGGATCTGTGGGCGGCACCGGGCAGACCGGGTCCTCGCAGGCCGACGCATCAATCAGCTCGCCCGCGGGCAACTCGCCGGCACAATGAACGCGCATGGCCGTTCATGCTGGCGGCGGCCAGCCGCGCTCGCCGCACGGATCCAGGGCTCCGACACACGGCATTTAAAGGTCGGGGCGCGTGTCGTGATCTCGTCGCATTTCATTGCGCAGGAAAACATTGCACGCCCCACACCGATCCTGATCGGGGTCGCTGCGGCGGGTGCAGGTAGCCGAACGCGTTCACGCGGACTGGCGCGATGGCACGCTGGCTGACTACGTTGCTGCCGGCAGCAACGTACTCAGCCAGCCCGCGAATGCCTCGTTTAGACGGAAGCTGTGCCGCATAGCCGCCCCCAAACTCGCCGAGCTCGCGCTGGCCGGCATCATCCGTGACGTCGCGCGCAGGCGCTCCTCCCTTCAGGCGGGCGTACGCCCATACGACGCCTGCTGCTGCCGAAAATCGCGCGGACTCACCCGCTCC
>NZ_JARESU010000520.1:0-770 GCF_046027075.1 Paraburkholderia sp. RL18-085-BIA-A
TAGAGCGTGTTAGGCACTTTTGTTAAGGGCTGCAAAGTGAACAAGCATAAGCACGGAGAATACGACGAAGTGCAAACCAGCCAGGGTTTCGGGCAATCGCTCGTAGTCTCTGGCCAGTCGGCGGAAGCGGTTGAGCCAGCCGAAGCTGCGCTCGACCACCCAACGGCGCGGCAACAGCACGAAGCCCTTTTTCGCCTCCGACAGCTTGATTACCTGAAGCTCGATTCCTTCATCGCGTGCTGCCTGCGCAGGCTCTTCGCCGGTGTATCCCTGGTCCGCGAACGCCACCTTGACCGTTTGGCCGGTGGCCTGCTGAACCTGACGGGCCAGTTCTCCGACCTGCGCGCGCTCCTGTTCGTTGGCCGGCGTAACATGCACCGCAAGCAATTGCCCCAAAGTATCAACTGCCATGTGAACCTTGCTGCCGCGTTTGCGTTTGTAGCCGTCGTAACCGGCGCGAGGCCCACTCTCGCAGGTCGACTGCAGCGTGCGCCCGTCGAGGATGACCGCGCTGGGTTGGCCACGACGCTCCTGCGCGATCCGGATGATCGAACGCAGGTCATTGACCATGGCCTCAAAACAACCGGCCTGAATCCAGCGCTGCGTCTGCTGGTAGACCAGTTCCCAGGGTGGAAAGTCATTGGGCAACAAACGCCACGGTGCACCAGCGCGTACAATCCAGCGCAGCGCGTTGAACATCTCACGCAGTTCGTAACGGCGTTGCGGTGCGTCCTTGTTCATCAAGGTCAGGTACGGAGCGGCGAAGTACC
>NZ_JARESU010000521.1:0-764 GCF_046027075.1 Paraburkholderia sp. RL18-085-BIA-A
CATCGCGAAGCCGCCTTCGCGCACGTGCGCATTCTCGATGCGCCAGCAGAAGTTCTCGATCCTGGGCGGCACGTAGAGCGCCTCGAGGGGCAACTCCGGCGAGAACGGATTCCACTTCAGGCCGTACAGGGCCTGCAAACGATGGCTACTCATATGCCCTCCAGTTCGGTCGGGATCCAGGCCGGTGGCAATCCGGTCGCGGCATGCTCGGCAAGCAACTGGCGAAGCAGTGGCGCGACGCCTGGTGGGCTTGCGGCTGGCGGGTGAGCGATGCTGCCGTCGTCGAGTCGCCGGCGCTGGCCGTCGGCGTTGGCGGCTTTGTCCAGCGGGCGCAACGGACACAGCACGGCGCCCGTGTCGGCATCGGCCAGATCGACGTGACTGAGGTCCCAGCGCGCATAGCGCAGGCGAACCTGTCGTAGTTGCCGGTAACGCGCCGGGATTTCGAAGCGTTGGGCAGCCAGGCTCACGGTGCCATCGGAGCGGCGCTGGGTACGGGTGACATCAATACGGAACGCTGCGCGCAAGGCGTCGCTGGCAGGACATTCACGCCGCACGTCGGGACCGGCGAGACAGCGTTCAAGCGGCGTGCAGCCGATCTCGGAGTGATGGGCCCGGTGGTACTCGCGCTCGATCCACGCATGCGTGGCCTGATTGAGCAGATCTAGTGTGAGGTTCGGCTCGCCCTCAAGCATCGCCATCACGCGGCCTTCGATGCGTGCCCAGAACGTCTCCTGCTTCGCATTCTGGTATGGCGAATACGG
>NZ_JARESU010000522.1:0-764 GCF_046027075.1 Paraburkholderia sp. RL18-085-BIA-A
AGTATGCCCTCCCTTATAATCGCCACATATATAGTGATTCACCGACGGAGAGCTCCACTTTATGAGTCAAGCGCACGGGCGATACTCGGGATCTCGGGACAAGGGCCCGCGTCAGTCGCGCCAGCCTTCGAAAACGACATCTCACCGACAGAACAAGTCATACGCAAAGGCCTCACCTGCCCGGGACCCAGCCCAGACGGCATCTATTTTCAAAACGCGTTCGTTTAAATTTTTGGTCGATGCGGTGGGCGCAGAGAACATCGCACTGGGACTCGACTCCAATCTGACGCGCATGACCGAATTGATGAACGGCGAGAGATTCACACCTGAGACGGCCTTCCACATCGAAACGACGCTCGGGCTACCAGATGGCTTTTTCGATCAACCTCATCCTGCCCTCCCATCCGAGACCATCAGTCGCTTGAGGACGCCGCTCGATTTTATTCACGTGAACGCTGAACCGGAAGCATCGTTCGAGCAGGCGCTGGAGACGGCTCCTGCCACACAGGCGAATCCCCACCCTACCCCCACAGATCATTTGCCCAGGGAACCAGAAATGTCAAAGAGGACAGATGGCAGCTCTTCAAAGGCTGTCGCGAAGAGTAGTCCCACAGAGGCAAAGCCTGCCACGACTCCCCCGTCAAAATCGGCATCAACGAAAGCCAAAGCTTCTCCCAAGTCAGGGACCCAGCAATCGTTGCCACTGAACGACGTCGCAGTGCTGGAAAACATCCGTCGCGCGAACCTGCATGTGCTTACCCATG
>NZ_JARESU010000523.1:0-750 GCF_046027075.1 Paraburkholderia sp. RL18-085-BIA-A
CGAGCCGCCTCCTTCCTCGTAAAGGGGTTGATGGCGAAAGCCGAGACTGCCGGACCCCAGAGCGATGATTGCGCCCACGACAAGCGCGGCGAACGAAAACCACGTCGCGCGAGCGACGGCACGGGCAGCGGTGTCCGCAGCCTGGCGTGCGTTCTGCTCGGCTTGCGGGCCCGAGGCTACCGAGGCTGCGGACGCGACGACGCTCTGAACCTGTTGCTTGACCGAGTCGACCACCGGGTTGCCGCCGGGCGCCTGGCTCTGCGCGGCCCCCACAGTCGCGCCCGCCGTGGCGACGCTGCCGGCAACGCTGACGGCGCCTCCGACGAGGGAAGCGATGCCGTACACGACGAAAAGAATCATGACTGCCCACGCGAGCACGCCATGCAACCATCCGAGGACGGGCGCACATCGACCAGCGAGATACGAGCCGGTGAAGACCGCAACGACCGTCGTGACAATCATCCAGACGCCTGAGCCAAAGCCGAACGCGCGCATCGGGTCAGGCTGCGACAGCGGAGACAGGAGTGTTGCGCCGATGGCTGTCCCGAGCACGCTAAAGACCAGATAGACAATGAGTGACAGGATTACGCCGGCAAAAATGGCACCCCATGACACGCGGGGCAGGCCGGTTTGAGTGGTAAAAATTTGCATGGTTGCGTCTCCCAGGTTGAAGGCTGTTCAAGCGCGGTCTCAACAACTAAGAAATCCGAAGCTTCGCCCGCGCAATAATGACGCAACAGGCGTTCCCGA
>NZ_JARESU010000524.1:0-749 GCF_046027075.1 Paraburkholderia sp. RL18-085-BIA-A
ATTCGCATACCTGATTATTGTGAATTAATTTTAGAGAAATCAACATCATGAACAAGTCCTATATCAGTGTCTGGAATGAAGCCCTTGGGTCGTGGGTAGCGGCCTCCGAGAATACGGTTGCGCGCGGCAAGCGTAGCAAGTCGAAGGTCGTGGCTGGCGCAGTCGCCACTATGGTAGGCCTGGCAGGACTGATGGGTTCGCCCGCGGCAGAGGCGGCCGGTTCTGGTTTGCAGTTGTGCAATGGAAATGCCACCAACGGTTATTCCTGGGGCTCGGGTTCGGCAACGGGTGCCGCTTTGAACTGTAGCTACGGTGGGACGCAAACTGCATATGGCTTTTCGCTCAATAATGCTGGCACCGATACCGGAGACAACGGCTTCAGTGCAGCGACGGCCCGCATAACCGGGTATGTAAACGGAAAGCTTGAACTGAAGGGCACGGGCGGCATTTCGATGCTTAACCAGGTGCAGATGAACAACAACACGATTACCGGGCTGGCCGCAGGCGCGGTGAACGCCACGAGCGTGGACGCGATCAACGGCAGCCAGCTGTACGGCACCAGCAGCTCGGTGGCGAACGCGCTGGGCGGCGGCTCGACGGTGAACCCGGACGGCACGATCAGCGCGCCGAGCTACAGCGTGGGCGGCACGACGGTTGGCAATGTGGGTGATGCAATTACCAACATCGATGGCCGTACGACGACGAACACGAATGACATTGCACAGAACACGGCCGACATCTCGGGCCTT
>NZ_JARESU010000525.1:0-741 GCF_046027075.1 Paraburkholderia sp. RL18-085-BIA-A
CGCTGCACCTAATACGCACAGTGTCGGAAATTTCGTCATTTGGGGTTCCCCTCTCGCCGAGAAGTTGTGCAGAAGCGATATTGGCTTCCAGAAGAAAAATTGCCATCCGCGCTCGAGATGTGGGTAATCCTCAAACACACAAGGGAGGGGATACGGCTACCGGTGGTAGTTTAAACAAATCGATGGTCACGCGTTATTGGCCCAAAGTTCTACGTGTAAACCCACGGCTGCAGCTTGCAAACGCCGCTGTTTTGTCGCAGTAAGGCGGGATGGACAAGCAAACTCCATTGCTATGTCTTGCTTATGAAACGAGCGAGTAGAACTGCTGCGCGGCGGACAGTGGGACTTTGCCAAAGTCCTTCGGCTCTGCTTCCAGAATGCCTCGATGACTTCGTTGCCGAGGACAATCCGGTCAGGATGATCGAGGCGTTCGTTGAACAGCTTGAGCTTGGACCACTGGGCTTCAACGGAGCGATGCCATCGACTACAGGTCGCCCGTCCTATCATCCGGCCGTGCTGCTGAAGATCTACATCTACGGTTACCTGAACCGGGTCCAGTCGAGCCGCCGCCTGGAACGTGAATGCCAACGCAATATTGAATTGATGTGGCTCACCGGCCGTCTGGCGCCGGATTTCAAGACCATAGCTGACTTCCGCCGTGATCACGGCACCGGCATTCGCAACGTATGTCGCCGCTTCGTCGTCCTGTGCCGTGATCTGAAGCTGTTCTCGCAAGCGCTT
>NZ_JARESU010000526.1:0-739 GCF_046027075.1 Paraburkholderia sp. RL18-085-BIA-A
CTACGGTCATTCGATCGAGTTCTCAGATGGACATTCGAGCGTCGGCTCCGCCTAGGCAACGGACCTTCCCCCGACGGTCATGCTCGTCAAATGATCGGCCATTACAGCCGTTTGCAATGTTCACGAAGCGGTCGTTCAAGTATCGAAGATACCGTCATTCTGATCTGTGAAATGCTGAACCGGATACCTCCGCTGAGGGTCAACATGATCGGGAGACTTCGCCAGACGCCGGGGTTTCCCGACGAAAAAAATTTCATTCATCAACGTCAATCGCTTCCCGCGTGTACCCATGCGAGATGAAATCGGAGTTTAGCGGGACCTGCCTTTCACCGGTCGATCACCGGCGCGCTTCTTTGTTGCCGCCTCTTTCGGCGTTGCAGGCGAGTTCGCCACGTTTGCTTTACTGGCAACAATGTTGCCAGAGGTCGGTTTACGTGACCCAGCAGATGGCTTGACTGGCAACTTCTTTATTACCGATTTGTTGTCCGCCACAGTCTTCGCGGTCGCAGGTGGCTTCCGGGTTGTCGAGACAGCCGACCTGGCGGCCTTCTTTGCTGTCACGTTAGCTGCCGATGGCTTGTTACGTCCGGCAGCAGGTTTCACCGGTGGGTAAGCTTCGGCCATCTCGATGCCGAACACATCGGCCACCAGCGCGTTGTCGAGCAACTTGCCGGGAGTCGGGCGTTTTCTCGATTTGGGAAGACCGGCGCCGGCCTGCGTGACGAGATCGTTGGCATCG
>NZ_JARESU010000527.1:0-738 GCF_046027075.1 Paraburkholderia sp. RL18-085-BIA-A
AGCAAGGATAAAGACTGCGACAGGTAACCTCGCTCATGCGTTGAGTCCAGCATGTGAACTGGGGAAGGTCTGCACGGATGCCAAGGGAGTGTGCCCCCGATGACGTGCAGACTGGCGGAGCCTCCGTAGTAGTCCGAGGTCGGGAAAACCGGCTACATGGCGAAGGGAGGCAGTTGAAGTGGTTTGCTGGGTTGATTAACTGACCATAGTGAGGTGAAGACCTTTGATAATCAGTGAAATGCAAAGCAAACTGGCGATATGGTCGACGGAGAACAAAGAACGCAAGTTTGATCGACTCCTGAGACTGATTGCCGACAGGGATTGGCTGAGCGAGGCGGCTCGTATCACGCTGGCATCCAGCGGAGCCCGCACGCCGGGCGTGGATGGTGTCGACAAGCGCATGATGGAAGCATATCTCCCTCATGAACTGGCGACGATACGCGAAGAACTGTTGGCGGGCTCGTATAGTCCGCTGCCCGCGCGACGCGTGTATATACCCAAAGCGAATGGCAAGCTCAGGCCTCTCGGCATTCCGAGCCTGCGGGATCGGATCGTACAACGGGCCATGCTGATGGCGATGGAGCCGATATGGGAGAGCGATTTCCATCCGGCTTCGTATGGCTTCAGACCGGCCCGTAGTGTTCATCACGCGATTCGCACGGTGAAGCTTCAGCTACAAGACGGTGGCGAACACAGTGTCTCAGGTCGCTGGGTTATCGAGGGCGACCTCGCCAGTTA
>NZ_JARESU010000528.1:0-737 GCF_046027075.1 Paraburkholderia sp. RL18-085-BIA-A
CAATATGCGGCCAACGAGTACCGCAAGGTGCTTGCTGCGCGCGGCATCACCGTCTCAATGAGCCGCAAGGCGAGCTGTTGGGATAATGCACCAATGGAATCGGCTAACGGCACGGTAAAGGTCGAGTGCGTGTATACAGAGCACTACGCCACGCGCGAACAGGCCCGGTTATCCATCACGGAGTACCTCACCTACTACAACACTGAACGCCTGCATTCATCGTTGGATTACGTGAGCCCGAGTGAATTCGAGCGGCGCTGGCGCGCCGGGAATCAACGCAAGGAGGAACGCGCGTCATAATGAGTGTCGAGTTACCCACCGCCGGCCGCCGTCGTGGTCGTAACAGGCGACCCGACGACCGGCCGTGGATAACTCTCAAAAGCCAGTTCATGGCGTCCACAAAATGGGTACCGCTCCAGAACGCCTCGATCGCCGGCGTGGCAAGACGATAGTTGCCGGTGACGAGTGGGTTCAGCGATGGATCGACCGGACGCGATATCTGAAGCGCCATGACACACCTCGCAGCTTGAACAGCGGAGTTAGAACACCTGACCGGTCCCGATCGAAAGCTTCCGCGGTCGTACTGACGTGCGTGACGTGAGTTCGACGACCGTGGCCACTTGCGCATCCATCGTTGGCGCCGTGCCAGGTGTGACGGTATCTGTCCCGGCCAGTCGGGGCGGACCAACCGGCGTACGTACGGTCGGCGGCTCTGATGTGATGGACGACTCCCGCCT
>NZ_JARESU010000529.1:0-734 GCF_046027075.1 Paraburkholderia sp. RL18-085-BIA-A
CGAGGAAATCGTCGAAGTTGCCGCCAATGTGCTTACTGGGACTATTCGTCATGCGTGCACCTCTTGGGCTTTGCGCGGACGTCCTCCCTTCTTGCCGTTCTCGCGCGCGGCGGCCGCCTTCGCTGCGGAGCGTGTCGAGCCCGCCACGCGTGCGGCTTGCTTCATCCACGCCTTAGAACCGTAGATGCCTTCAAAAAGCGCGGGCACGTACACGTCGGCGTCGAGGCGCGGGAAGTGCAGGCCCCATCCGGCCGGCGTGATCTCGATCTTGCTCAGGTCCGTAGCGCTGGCGCGCGCAAGCCCCTGAATCAGGCGTGCGGGTACCGCGAGCGTCACGCCGTTGTCGAACTCGACCTCGAGCTTCCCGACAGACGGGCGATAGCGCGCGGCGACGGCGCGCGGGCCTAGTTCCTTGCCGGCCTTGCGAGCGGCGGCGATCGACTCTTTAGTAATGGCCATGATGCTTTCTCCATGCCGCACAAAAGGCGACGATCTCGGGCTCGATGAGGCTCGCTATGCGATATATCGTCCGGTCTGAAACCTTCCCGGCGATGTTCCTGACGTCCAGCGGTCCGTTCGGGCAGTTGAGGTTAAAGACGATCTCGAAGCCGGCGCCGATCACGTGGACGTGCGCTGGTCGGTGGTCCGCCGTGTAGATCACCACGCGGTAGCCGTTGATCGTTGCTATTGTGGGCATACGCCGATGATAAACCTAAGAGATGGGTTTTCGCAAC